>DATKAO010000043.1 GCA_035498015.1 Myxococcota bacterium | reverse complement strand
TGGGTCGACGGCGACACCGTGTCGGTGTCGATCGGGCAGGGCATGAACCTGTGGACCCCGCTGCAGCTCGCGACCGCGTACGCCGCGATCGTGAACGGCGGGACGCGCTACCGCCCGCACGTGCTGAAGCGCATCGAGGAGCCGGACGGGCGCGTGGTGAAGACCGTCGAGCCCGAGGCGCTGGGCGAGCTCGCGATCTCGCCGCAGACACTCGCGGCCGTGCGCTCGGGGCTCGTGGGCGTCGTGAACGAGCCGCACGGCACGGGCGCGGTGATGAAGAACCTGCCGTTCGGCGTCGTCGCCGGCGGAAAGACGGGCACCGCGCAGGTGGTCGCGCTGCCGCAGGGCGCGCGGGCCGACGAGGAGGATGTCGAGCACCAGGAGCGCGACCACGCCTGGTTCGTGACCTTCGCGCCCGCCGACGACCCGCGCATCGTCGTGTCCGTGCTCGTCGAGCACGGCGGTCACGGCGGCAGCGCGGCCGCGCCGATCGCGCGCGATGTAGTGACTCGCTTCCTCGAGGACGAGGCGGATCTGTATGCCGGGAATCGACCGTAGACTGATCCAGAATTTCGAGTGGCCCATCTTCATCATGGGCCTGGCGGTGGCCTTGATCGGCATCGTGAACCTGATCTCCGCCTCGCCGGAGCGCGGCGCGGCCTTCCTGCCCGTCACTGCGTGGCGCCAGATGGTGTGGCTCGGGCTGGGGCTCGTGCTGCTGTTCGCGACGCTCGTGCTCGACTACCGCACGCTCGAGCGCGTCGCGTTCCCGTTCTACGGCGGTGTGATGGCGCTGCTCGTCGCGGTGCTGTTCGTGGGCCGGATCGTGAACGGCTCGCAGCGCTGGATCGACCTCGGCCCCATGAACCTGCAGCCGAGCGAGCTGGCGAAGCTGGCGCTGATCGTGCTGTTCGCTCGCATCCTCGCGCGCCGCAGCGCCACCGCGCCGGTGGGCTTGCTCGACCTGGTCGTGCCGGCGCTGCTGGTCGCGCTGCCCGCCGCGCTGGTCGTGAAGCAGCCCGACCTGGGCACGGCGCTGCTCCTGTGCGTGGTCTCGGCGAGCTTCCTCGCGGTGACTCGCGTGCGCACGAGCTCGATCGTGCTGATCGGGACCGCAGGCATCGCGGCCGTGGCCATCGCCTGGTTCTTCTTCCTGCACGACTACCAGAAGGACCGCGTGTACACGTTCCTGAACCCCGAGCGCGACCCGCTGGGCGCGGCGTATCACTCGATCCAGGCGCAGATCGCCGTGGGCGCCGGCGGCCTCTTCGGCAAGGGCTTCCTTCACGGCTCGCAGAGCCAGCTCGACTTCCTGCCCGAGGAGCAGACCGACTTCGTGTTCTCGGTGCTGGGCGAGGAGTGGGGCTTCGTGGGCGCGGCCGTCGTGCTGGTCCTGTATCTCGGGATCCTGATCCGCGGGCTGCAGATCGCCCACTCGTCGAAGGACCTGTTCGGCGCCTACCTGGCGGTCGGGATCGTGTCGCTGTTCTTCTGGGCGGGCGCGATCAACGTGGGCATGGTGATCGGTCTCCTGCCCGTGGTCGGCGTGCCGCTGCCGATGCTGTCCTACGGCGGCTCGGCGCTGCTCACCTGCATGGTGTCGCTCGGCCTGCTCATGAACGTGTCGATGCGGCGCTATATCTTCTGACGGTGCGCAGCGCTCACGGCCACGTCGGCGCCTTCTTCGACGTCGACAAAACGATTCTCGCCGAGAACTCGGGGACGGCGTATCTCAAGAGCCTGTACGAGCGCGGCGAGATCGACTGGAAGGCCGTGCTGTTCGGGCTCGGCACCTATCTCCGGTACAAGCTGAACCTGCTCGACATCGAGCGCTGGGTCGAGAAGAACGGCGTGCAGTTCAAGGGCCGCAGCGAGGCGTCGCTCGAGCACGAGGCCGCCGAGCTGTTCCGCAGCGTGCTCCTGCCGTCGGTCTACCCCGAGGCCGAGGCGCGGGTGCGCTGGCACCTGGGCCAGGGCCACCTGGTGGCGCTGGTCTCGGGCGCGACCAAGTTCGTGCTCGAGCCGCTCGCCGAGCACCTGGGCGTGAAGCACATGCTCTGCACCCTGCTCGAGACCCACGAGGGCGTGTTCACCGGCCGCGTGGTGCGCCCGATCTGCTTCGGCGAGGGCAAGATCTACTGGATCCAGCAGCTGATCGAGCGCGAGTCAGTCGATCTGGCGCGCAGCTACTTCTACACCGACTCGATCACCGACCTGCCGCTGCTCGACCTGGTGGGCCACCCCGTGGTCGTGAACCCGGACCCGCTGCTCTACCGGCGCGCGCGCTCCAGACACTGGCCGGTCCGCTTCTTCGAACGGCCACGTCTGACTTGACCTCCGTTCGCCTGCGGCGAACGAAGTCAATGAGGCCGAGCGAAGGCCGCCCTGAGCGAGGCGGCAAGCGGCGGAAGCCGCGCGCAGTGAGCCGCAGGCGAACGAAGACAATGAGGCCGAGCGAAGGCCGCCCTGAGCGAGGCCCGCAAGGGGCGCAGCCCCGCGCAGTGAGCCGAAGGCGAACGAAGACAAGACTACAGAGCAGGCGTGATGATCTGCTTGATCTTGTCCTTCGGCTGACGGCCGACGAGCTGTCCGACCACGGCGCCGTTCTTCACCACCAGGAGCGTGGGCATGGCGCGAATCTGCATCTGCGAGGCGGTCTTCGGGTTGGCGTCCACGTCGACCTTCACCACGCGCACTTTCTCGCCGTACTCCTCGGCGAGCTCCTTGATCGTGGGGGCGAGCTGGCGGCAAGGCGCGCACCACTCCGCCCAGAAGTCGATCAGCACGGGGCGATCGCTCTTCAGCACCTCCTGCTCGAAGGTGGCGTCGGTCACGTCAAGAATCTTTGCCACGGCGAACCTCCTGCCTCTGCGCTGCGGCAGCGTAGAACCTGCCGCGCTCATCTGCGTCGCGTGGGATGAAAACCAGCACCGGATGGTTCCCGGCCCGCGCAAAATTTGCCGCTCGCATGCGCGCAACTCGGGCATCCAGGCCCACGATCAGCACCCCGGAGCCCGCGGGCACGGCGGCGGGGTCACTCGGGGCCGCCGAGAGCGGATCCACGGCCTCGACCACGGAGATGCCCTCCAGCTCGACCGCGCGGCGCGCCTCGTCGAGCCCCACCACGCGAAACTCGGCAGGGCGCGGGCCACAGGCGAGAAACGCGATCAGAGCCGATAGGAGCGGAGTGAGCGCGGCGGCACGGATGGCCATTCTCGACATCGTATCGGAGCACTTGCGCGACTGCTTGCCGCTCCTGGGCGTTGGCGCGAAGATCCCCGGCGATGGGGCGGATTCTGCTGTCGGAAGGCGACATTACGGCCGCGTCCGTGGACGCGATCGTGAACGCCGCCAACACCGAGCTGGCGCTCGGCAGCGGCGTCGCCGGTGCGATCGGCCGGCGCGGAGGTCCGACGATTCAGGAAGAGTGTGACGCGCACGGTCCCGTGCCGCTCGGCGGCGCGGCACTCACTTCGGGCGGCCGCCTGCCGGCGCGCTTCGTGATCCACGCGGCGGCCATGCGGCCGGGGGAGGCGGTGCGCGAGGATTCGCTGCGCGCGGCCACGCGCGCGAGCCTGGAGCTTGCGCGCGAGCAGGCGCTGCGCTCGATCGCGTTCCCCGCGATCGGCACGGGCGTGGGGGGCTTTCCGATGCAGCGCTGCGCCGAGGTGATGCTCGGCGAGGTGCGCGATCACCTGGCGCAGGGCTCGTCGCTCGAGGCCGTGCACTTCGTGCTGTTCGGCGAGCCGGCGTACCGCGTGTTCGAGCTGGTGAACGACGCCGAGAAGGTTCGCGCGGGGCTCGCGAGGCTGGGGCGGCGATGACCTCGCTCACGCACGGGCTCGCGAGCGCCCTCTACCTGTTCGCCGCGTTCCTCGGCTGGACGGGCCGCAGCGAGCGCATCGGCCCGGGCGGGATCCGTCTCGTGGTGGCCCTGGCCGTGCTGGTGCACGCGGCGGGCTTCTACGGCTTCCATTTGCAGGAGCCTCCGGTGCCGCTGTCGAGCTTCCCCGCCGCGCTCTCGCTGATCGGCTGGGGCGTCGCGCTCGCCTGGCTGGTGTCTCCGCGCGGGCTGCGGCTGCGCGCGTCGGGGCCGTGGGTCGCGACGATCGCGGCGGCGTTCACCATTCCGGGCGTGCTGGGTCTCGAGCTGGCGCACCAGGCCAGCGAGAACGAGGACCTGTCGCGCTGGTCGCACCCGCACGTGCTGCTGGCGGCGGCCGGCTTCAGCCTGCTCGCGCTCGCCAGCCTGGCGGGGCTCGGGTATCTCGTGAAGGAGCGCGGGCTGAAGCGCCGGCGCGCCTGGCAGCAGGGGCTGCCCTCGCTCGAGAGCCTCGACCACGCCGAGCACGTGACTCTGGCGCTGGGCTTCGCGCTGCTCACGCTGGGCGTGCTGACCGGCTTCGCGTGGACGGTGAGTCAGCACATCGACCCCTGGAACAAGCACGTGCTGTCGATGCTCGCGGCCTGGGGCGTGTATCTCGTGCCGGTCGGCGCGCGCGTGGTCCGCCAGCAGCGCGGGCCCTGGCCGGCGCGAGGCGTGGTGATCGGCTTTTTGTTCCTGGTCTGCTCGTACATCGGGATCAACCTGGTGGGAGCGGGGCCGTGAAGCTCTCGATGGTCGGTCTCTCGTACCGGACGGCGCCCGTGGCGGTGCGCGAGCGCTACGCGGTCGCGCCGGGTCAGCTCGCGGAGCACGACGCCAAGCTCGTGGCACAGGCGCCGATCGACGAGGCGGCGCTGCTCTCGACCTGCAACCGCACCGAGCTGTACGGCGTGTCGGCGAGTGACCTGGCGCTCGAGCACCTGCACCGCTTCCTGCGCGAGGAGCTGGGCGACGGCAGCGCGGCGCCGGTGCAGGTCTACGAGCTGCGCGGCGCCGACGTGGTGAGTCACTTGTTCCGCGTGGCCGGCGGCCTCGACTCCATGGTGCTGGGCGAGGCGCAGATCCTGGGCCAGGTGAAAGATGCCTACCGCTCGGCGGTGGCGGCGCAGAGCTGCGGCCCGGTGCTCGGGCGGCTGTTCCAGCACGCCTTCCGCGCCGCCAAGCGCATCCGCAGCGAGACGGGCCTGGGCGGCTCGACCGTCTCGGTGGCGCGCGTCGGGGTCTCGCTCGCGCGCGAGATCTTCGAGGACTTCTCGGGCAAGCGCGTGCTCATGCTGGGCGCCGGTGAGATGGCCGAGTCGGCGCTGCGCGGCCTGCGCGAGGCCGGCGCAGAGCAGATCGCGGTCGTGAACCGCACGCTGGGCGCGGCCGTCGAGCTCGCCGCGCGCCACGGCGGCAGCGCGCACTCACTCGACCAGCTGCCGGACGAGCTGGCGCGCGCCGACATCGCGATCACCTCGGTGCAGGTCGACCGGCCGCTGATCGGCCCGGCCGAGCTCGCGCGCGCCTTTGCCCGGCGCCGCGGCAACCCGCTCCTGATCGTCGACCTCGGCATCCCGCGCAACGTCGATCCGGCGGTCGCGGGGCTCGACGACGTGTACCTGTACGACCTCGACGACCTGGAGGCGACCGCCGAGCGCGGGCGCCTGCAGCGCGCCGCCGCGGTGGAGGCCGCGCAGAGCATCGTGAGTCATGAGGCCGGCGAGTATCTGCGCTGGCTCGAGCTCGCGCCGCACGCGCCCACGCTGGCGCAGCTGCGGCGACGGCTGGAGCGGCTCGCGCTCGCCGAGCTCGAGAGACTGCGCGGCGAAGACCCGGCGCGCGTGGCCGAGGCGCTGGTCGCGAAGCTCTTGCACCCGCCCCTCGAGAGGCTGCGGGGCGAGCTCGAACGCGGCACGTCGCGCTACTACGCCGACGCGCTGCGCGATCTGTTCGGGCTGGACGAGGAGGAGGAACCGTGACGCTGCTGCGGCTCGGCACGCGCGGCAGCGCGCTCGCCATGGCACAGGCCGAGACGGTCGCGCGCATGCTGCGCGCGAACGGCCACGAGGTCGAGATCGTCAAGATCGTGACTCAGGGCGACCGCATCGAGGGGCCGCTGTCCGAGCACGGCGGCAGGCAGGTCTGGGTGCGCGAGATCGAGCGCGCGCTGCTCGACGGCGCGATCGACCTGGCCGTGCACTCGGCGAAGGACATGCCGACGCAGCTCGAGGACGGACTCACGATCGGCGCCTACCCGCAGCGCGAGGACCCGCGCGACGCGTTCGTGGGCGGCGCGGGCCGGCGCTTCGCGGCGCTGGCGCCGGGCGCGCGCGTGGGCACCGGCTCGGCGCGCCGCACGGCGCTGCTGCGCGCGCTGCGCCCCGACCTCGAGCCGGTGGCGCTGCGCGGCAACGTGCCCACGCGCATCGCCAAGATCGACACGATGGACCTCGCGGGAGTCATCCTGGCCGCGGCCGGGCTGGTGCGGCTGGGGCTCGAAGACCGTCTGCTCGACCCGCTGGATCCCGAGCGCTACGTGCCCGCCGGCGGGCAGGGCGCGCTCGCGCTCGAGGTGCGGATCGACGACGAGGACGTACACCAGATCGTGTCGCGCCTCGACGACCGCGACGTGGCCGCGCAGGTGCGCGCGGAGCGCGCGTTCCTGTTCGAGCTGGGCGGTGACTGCCACACGCCGATCGCGGCCTTCGCGTCGATCCACGGCATCCGGCTGCGCCTGCGCGCGCTCGTGATCTCGCCCGACGGGCGCGAGCGGGTCGAGGGCTCGGCGGAAGGCGAGATCCATGCGCCCGAGATGCTCGGTGCGACCCTGGGCCGCGAGCTCCTGGGCCGGGGCGCGCGCCGGCTGATCGAGGCCCGGCGGTGAGTGGCTGCGTCCTGCTCGTGGGCGCAGGTCCGGGTGACCCGGACCTCTTGACCGTGCGCGCGCTGCGCGAGCTGGAGCGCGCCGAGGTGCTGCTGTACGACGCGCTGATCGACCCCGCCGTGCTCGAGCTCGCGAACCCCGCCTGCGAGCGCATCGACGTGGGCAAGCGCGGCGACGGCTCGAAGGGCGTGGCGCAGGACAAGATCGCCGACCTCATGATCGAGAAGGCGCGCCAGGGCAAGCGCGTGGTGCGTCTCAAGGGCGGTGACCCGTTCGTGTTCGGGCGCGGCGGCGAGGAGGCCTCGCGGCTGCGCGCCGCCGGCGTGCCGTTCGAGGTCGTGCCCGGCATCAGCGCGGCGCTGGCCGTGCCGGCCTACGCGGGCATCCCGGTGACCGACCGCCGGCTGTCGTCGTCGGTCGCGGTCGTGACCGGTCACCGCGGCAAGGAGGAGCACGACCACCGGATCGACTGGGAGGGCCTCGCGCGCAGCGCCGAGACACTCGTGATTCTCATGGGCACCGCCTGGCTCGACGACATCTGCGCGCGCGTGATCGCGGGCGGGCGCGACCCGGCGACGCCGGCCGCGGCGATCGCGCGCGGCACCACCCCGCAGCAGCGCGTGGTCACGGCCCGGCTCGACGAGCTCGCGGCCCGGGTGAGCGCGGTCGGCCTGGCCGCGCCGACGGTGATCGTGATCGGGCGCGCGGTCGAGTTCCGCCAGCACATCGCCTGGTACGAGTCACTCCCGCTGTTCGGCCGGCGCGTGCTCGCGCCGCGCGGCGCCGCGCAGGCCGGCGAGCTCGCGCTCGAGCTGCGCCGGCGCGGCGCCGAGGCGCTCTCTGTGCCGCTGCTCGCGTTCGCGCCCAGCGCCGAGCCCGAGGCGCTGCGCGAGTCACTCGCCGGCGCGGCGCAGGCCGACTGGATCGTCTTCACCTCGGCCAACGCGGTGCGCTTCGCGCGGCCGCTGCTCGGGGCGCTGGGCCGCGCGCGCGTGGCGTGCATCGGCGCCGCGACCGCGCGCGCCGCCGCGGAAGCCGGGCTCCCGGTCGCGGTCTGCCCCGATGCCGAGGGCTCGCCCGAAGCGCTCGCGGCCGAGCTCGCGCGCGTGTCCGATCTCGCCGGCGCCACGGTGCTCTTCCCGCGCGCCGCCCGTGCGCGCGAGGCCCTGGCCGAGGAGCTGACGCGCCGGGGCGCGCGGGTCGTCGCCCCCGAGGCCTACCGCACGCTGGTGCCCGAGGGCGCCGAGCGCGCGCTGCGCGCCGCGCTGGCCGGCGGCATCGACGCCGTCGCGCTCACCAGCCCGTCGACCGTCGAACACCTGTTCGGCCTGCTCACTCCAAGGGAGGCGAGCGAGCTCGCGGCCCGCGCGCGCTTCGCGTGCATCGGGCCGACGACGGCCGCTGCCCTGCGCACCGCCCGGCCCGAGATCCGCTTCGAGGTCGCGGCGCGGCCCGCCATGGCGGCGCTGGTCGAGGCGCTCGAACGCGCATGCAGCGAGGAGACATATGGCCTTTCCTGAGCACCGGCCGCGGCGCCTGCGCCGCACACCCGCGCTGCGCGACCTGGCGCGCGAGACACGAGTCACTCCGGGCGACCTGATCGACGCGCTGTTCGTGGTCGAGGGCTCCGGCGTGCGCGAGCCCATCTCGGCCATGCCCGGCGTGTTCCGGCTCTCGGTCGACCAGCTGGCCGACGAGGCCAAGCGCATCGCCGACCTGGGGCTGGGCGGCGTGATCCTGTTCGGCATCCCGGCGCGCAAGGACGCGCTGGGCAGCGGCGCCTACGACCCCGACGGGATCGTGCCGCGCGCGATCCGCGCCATGAAGAAGGCCACGCCCGAGCTGGTGGTGATCGCCGACGTGTGTCTGTGCGAGTACACCGACCACGGTCACTGCGGGGTCTACGACGGCGCCTCGGTGCACAACGACGAGACACTCCCGCTGCTGGCGCGCACCGCGCTGGTGGCCGCCGAGGCCGGCGCCGACGTGGTCGCGCCCAGCGACATGATGGACGGCCGCGTGCGCGCGATCCGGCGCGGCCTCGACGCGGCGCAGCTCGAAGACACCGTGATCCTGTCCTACGCGGCGAAGTACGCCTCGGCCTTCTACGGGCCGTTCCGCGAGGCCGCCGAGTCGGCGCCGCAGAGCGGCGACCGGCGCGGCTACCAGATGGATCCGGCGAACGCGCGCGAGGCGCTGGTCGAGATCGAGACCGACCTGGCCGAAGGCGCGGACATGATCCTGGTCAAGCCCGCGCTGCCGTGCCTCGACATCGTGCGCGCGGCGCGCGAGCGCTTCGCGGTGCCGCTCGTGGCGTATCAGGTGAGCGGCGAGTACAGCATGCTGCAGGCGGCCATCGAGCGCGGCTGGCTCGAGTCGCCGCGCGCGATCGACGAGAGCCTGCTCTCGATCCGGCGCGCCGGCGCCGACCGGATCATCAGCTACTTCGCCAAGGACTTTGCGCGGCGGCACCGTGGCTGAGCTGTCCTACAAGGTGGTCGAGACCTCCTCGGTGACCGACGAGTCACTCGAGCGGATCATCAACGAGACCGTGGCCAAGGGCTGGAGCTTCGACGGCATGCAGTTCGCCATGCGCGACGCCTCGAAGCGCCCCTCGATGGCCTTCCTGATCTTCACGCGTCCTGGAGCCGAGGGTGACTCGTAGCAGCTTGCCCGTGCTTGCGGCCTGCGCCGCGCTCGCCTGTGCGGGCATGCACCCGCGCGCGTTCGAGCCGCACGTGCGCTGGACGCCGTCCGACGACGCCGGCTGGGCCACGGCGCCCGCGCTGGGCGTGGCGCCGTTCGCCGACGAGCGCGTTCCGGAGCTGCGCGCCGGCTATCGGCCCGGCGTGCGCTGGCGCTGGCTGGGCGTGGAGCGCGAGGGCGTGGAGCGCACCGGCGACGCGGAGTTCGCGCGGCCGGTCGCCGACGGCGTGCGCGCAGACCTCGCCGCCACGCTGGCGCGCGCGGGCACGTTCGCCTCGGTGACTCCCGTGGACTTCGACCCGCGCGACCCCGCGGCCTGGCCGCAGACCGGCTCGCCGGCGCTCGTCATGACCGGCGCGGTCGAGGTCTTCGAGGGCAAGCAATGGCGCAGCCTGAGCGTGAGTCCCGTGCAGCTCGGCTTCATGCGCGAGCGCTGGGGCCCGGCCGAGGGCCGCGTGTCTCTGCGCGTGGAAGTCTGGTCGAAGGCCGAGCGCGTGTTCGAAGGCCGGGTGTCCACGAATCACGACCTGGCCGAGGGCACGGCGGCGCAAGCCGCGCTGGCGGCGCTGGCGCTCGACGCCGAGAAGCTGGCGCTGCGGCTCGACGCCCGCCTGCGCGCCCCGCGCGCGGAGCCGCCGCGCAAGCTCGACGTGGTGGTGCTGGACGGCTGTGACCTGGGTGAGGCGCGCGTGCGCCGGCTCGTGTCACAGACCAGCGCGATCTTCGAGCGCGAAGCCGGGATCGTGCTCTCGGGCTCGCGCGTGCTCTGGACGGCCCGGCCGGCGGGTGCCGACGTCGACTCACTGCTCGCGGACACCGAGCGCTTCGAGCCGCCGCCGGGCGCCGTGCTGCTCGCGCTGGCGCCCGCGCAGCAGACGCGGGAGCCCGTGCTCGGCTCGGTGCGCACGGGTCTCGCCGTTCCGCTCGGCACGCGCGCGCTCGCGCTGTGCGCGGCCGAGGACCAGGCCAGCGTGCTCACCGCGGCGCACGAGCTCGCGCACCTGTTCGGCGCGGTGCACGTGAAGGACGTCGCCTCGATCATGCACGGCACGGCCGACTTCGACGCGCGTCTGTTCGACCCGCTGAACCGGCGCATCCTGCGCGAGATGCGCACGCGCGACTTCGCGCACCCGCTCGCGCCGGCCCAGGCCGCGCAGCTCGCGGCGATCTATCGCGGCGAGCGCGGCGAGCAGGCGGTGGCGGCCAGCGACCTCGACGGCGCGCTGCGCGCGCTCGAGCGCCTGCAGCCCTGAGTCACAGCGCCGCGGCCAGCTCCGCCAGGGCCTCGAGCGAGCCCTCGATCTCGGCCGGCTCTGCGCCCGGCACCTGCACGCGCGCGATCAGGTGCGTGAGCCCCAGCACCTCGCGGTGGCGCGCGATCGCGTCGGCCACCTGGGCGCTCGTGCCGATCAGCGCCACGGCGTCCACGTCGGCGTCCGCCGAGCGGCGCAGCGCGGGTGCGCGGGCCGCCGCCAGCGCCGCGTTCTGCAGCGCCAGCGCCTCGCGCACGCGCTGCAGGAGCGGCGCGTCGCTCGACACGAACACGCTGCGGATCACCGGCACGCAGGCGGCGCGCGCCCCGGCCGACACCGCGCGGTGTCGCGCGTAGTTCTCGGCCAGCACCTCGAGCGACTCGATCGGCGAGGCGAAGTAGGGCAGACCCAGCCGCCCGGCCTGCTCGACCGCCTTGGGACCGAACGCCGCGACCCAGAGCGGCGGGTGCGGCTCCTGCACGGGCAGCGGCGCCAGCAGCACGGGGGTGCCGCCCTCGCCGTCGTGGGCCACCGGCTCGCCGCGCCAGGCGCGCACCATGGCCTCGACCGCCGCGCCGAAGCGGTCGCGCTTCTCGCGGGAGGGCACGCCGAAGGCCGTGAACAGGTCGCTGCGGAAGCCGCGGCCGATGCCCAGGATCACGCGCCCGCCCGACAGGCGGTCGAGCACCGCGACCTCTTCCGCCACTTGCACCGCGTGCCGGATCGGCAACAGGTACGAGGTGGTGCCGAGCCGGATGCGCCGCGTGCGCCCCGCCACCGCGGCCAGACACAGGAGCGGCTGCGGGATGGCGCGGGCGGCGAAGTGACTCTCGGAGAGCCAGAACGACGCATAGCCCAGCGCCTCGGCGCGCTCGCCCTGTGCGGCGAGTGACTCGGCGCTGCCGGCCGGGTCGCTGCGCCAGGGCGCCACGCCGACGTGCAGGTCGCTCATCGCGGGCCGGACCGCGCTTCGAACAGGCTGGGCAGGAGCGCGCGCGCCAGGTTCGCGCGCACGCCGAGCTGCGCGCTCACACCGGCGAGCAGCCCGAGCACGCGGCCCAAGAGGAACAGGTGCGGCGGCAGGGTCGCGAGCGGGTCCGCGCGCAGCAGCGCCTGCAGCTCCTCGCCCAAGCGAGCGATCCGCTCGCCCGCGAGTGCGCCGCCCGCCGCCCGCGCGTCGAGGTGACTCATGAGCTTCTCCGCGAAGCGCTCGATCGTGCGCGCCTGGGGGTCGCGGGTGGTGAGTCCGAGCGCGCGCAGCGCCGCCGCAGCGCCCGCCGCGTCGCGTGCGAGCACCGCGCGCGCCAGCTCGAGCGCGGCCGCGCGGAAGCCCGCCGGCACCTCCTGCACGATGCCGAAGTCGACGAAGCCGAGCGCGAACGCGCCCGCCTCACCCGGCAGCACCAACAGGTTGCCGGGGTGCGGATCGGCGTGGAACAGCCCGTGCTCGAAGACCTGGGCCGCGTACGCGCGCAAAAGCGCCTCGACGACCGCGGCCGGATCGACCCCGGCGCGCTGCAGGCGCGCGCGGTCGGTGACTCGGATGCCCGGGAGATACTCGGTGACCAGCACCCGCGGGCGCGTGAACTCGCCGATCACCGCGGGGATGCGCACCTCGGGCGAGCCCGCGAAGCAGCGCGCCAGCCGTCCCGCGCTCGTGGCTTCGAGCGCGAAGTCGAGCTCGCGCCCCAGGCTGTCCTCGAGCTGGTCGAGCAGGAGCGAGAAGCCGAGTGACCCCTCGAGCCCCTCGATCGCGCGCGCCGCGACGCGCAGCGTGGCGAGGTCGGCCGACAGCGCGGCGCGCACGTCGGCGCGCTGCACCTTCACCGCCACCTCGCGCCCGTCGTGCAGCGTGGCGCGGTGCACCTGCGCGAGCGACGCCGCCGCCATGGGCCGGCGCCAGATGCGCGCGAACAGCTCCTCGGGCGCCGCGCCCAAGTCCTCTTCGAGCACCTGGTGCACGAGCGCGTAGGGCTGCGGCCGGGCGCGGTCCTGCAGCCGCGCGAGTCTCTCGACGTAGGCGGGCGGGAGCACGTCTGCGCGCGTGGAGAGGAACTGGCCGGCCTTCAAGAGGACGCCCCCCAGGTCGCGCGCCGCCCCGCCGAGCGTGGCCGCAGAGACGCGGTCCCAGCGCCGGCGCGCCGCGCCGACCACGCCGCGCAGCGGCCCGCGGTCGAGCAGGTGCAGGCCCTTGTACCCGAGGTAGATCTGCGCAATCGCGGACCCGGTGCGCGCTGCCCTGCGAATCCGCTCCCGCGCCCCGAGCTCTAGAGGAGTCAAGTCGCGACGGCGTCCATCACCAGAGCTTAGGCGGCTCCTTGGGACAGGTCCAAGAGCCGTTCAGGCCGTGCTTGGCCAGCGTCGCCTTCAGCGCCGCGTCGTCCTCGCTGGCGGCCTTGGGCGCCGCGACGGGAGGGGTCTTGTCCGCCTGGGGCGTCTCGTAGGGCGAGTCCTGTTCCTCGGCCGCCTCGCCCGGGTCCGAGGCCGCGAACTCGTAGGGCGGGCTGTACTGGCACTGCACCCAGAGCACGCTCGCGAACTCGAGCGCGTACGAGTCGCCATAGTTCGAGTAGCTGAAGCGGTCGTCCTCGTCGCGGATCAGCCCGATCTCGGGCCGCGGCACCTCGGCGAGATACTTCGGAACCAGCTCGTCGAGTGAGTCTGGGTAGGTGGCGTGGTCCTTCTTGTAGGCCTCGAGCGCGTCGAGCACGCGCAGGGCGGTCACGTCCCGCGTGTGGCGCTGCATGCTGGCGGCGATCTGCGCCGAGCCGAGGATCGCGACCAGGATCAGCGCGCCGACCGCGACGCGCAGCGCGCCCGCTCGCGCGCTCGCCGTGGGCCGGCGGTTCAGGAACGCGAACACGATCGCCACCAAGAGCGCGGTCAGCACGGCCGCGCTGGCGATCCCGCCGCCGCGAACGCCGCCCAGCCAGGCCGCGGCGCCGACGGCGGCCGCCAGGCCGAAGATGGTCGCGAGCGCCGTCCAGCGCCGGCCGCGGGTCTCGGGCTCGGCCGCGGGCAGCGCGAAGCCGAGCGCGGTCAAGAGCAGCGCGAGCACGGCCACGGGCACGCCGCCGCCCCGCGTGCTGAAGATGAACGCGCCCGCCGTGCCGGCGACCGCCGCCGCGGCCAGAAGCCCGGCGCTGACTCCCAGCCAGCCCGCGAGGCGCGCGCGCAGCCAGACCGCCGTGCCCACGGCCAGGTGGAGCGCCGCGATCGTGGCCCCGATCAAGAGGAACCCGAACAGCGTGAGCACCGGCCAGGGGCTGATGTTGAACTGGATCGAGCTGTTGGTGCCGGTGACTTCGGTGCTGAGCAGGAAGATCCCGGCCACGGCGGCCAGCAGCACCAGCGCCGCGAGCGCGCGCGAACGCCGCAAGAGTGAGTCGGTGAGCGACGCCGCGAACGCGATCGCAGTCACCACCGAGCAGAACGCGGCCGCCACGGCGAGGAAGCGCCACTCGAGGAAGCGCCACACCTGCTCCGCGCGCAGGCCGTAGTACACGAACATGAGCATGAGTCCGGTCAGCACCACGAGACACGCGCGCTCGAACGGCGTGCGCAGGAGCCGAAAGCCCCCGGCCGCGAGCAGGAGCGGCGGCAGCCAGCCCAGCGCGATCGGCCAGGCCGCCTCGGGGAAGCCGGCGCGCGCCATCTGCGCCAGGTTCATGACCGCGGGCCAGTGCATGAAGGTGCCCCAGGGCCGCCACCACTCGAGGTCCTCGACGTACTCGGAGGGCGTCGGCCCGGCGCCGAAGAAGTAGTAGTAGAAGACCGCGAGCGCGAGGACGCCTGCGAGATACCCGAGGCGGCGCAGCATGACAGCTCCTTCCCGAAACGCCTCGAGATTCTACAGCGCACGGGGCGTGGGCAGGGTGCCCACGCGGCTCACCGGTACGGAGCTACTTCCGGCGCTGAAGCAGCGAGAGCTCGGGCGCGCGCTCTTTCGAACGGCGGTTGGCCGACACCGAAATGCGCAGGTCGAAGTCGTGCTCTTCGAGCAGCTTGCTCATGATCTGCGCCATGTCGACCTGGCGCAGCCACTCACCGAACTCGCGCGACATGCGCTCGAGCAGCTCGCCGCGCAAGTCAGTGCCCTGGCGGTTGAGATAGTCCAGCCAGTCCGGCGGCACGGACTCGGAGAACGCGCGCCGCACGGCCTCCTCGGTGCTGAAGAAGGTGGAGATGCCCAGCTGCGCGGCCCGCCGCACGGCCTCCTGGAAGAAGGCCTCGAGCGGCCCGGCGCGCCGCCGGAGCTCCAGGTCGTCGTCCGAATCGCCTGACATGACGCGGATGTTAGCACCCCACGTTGTCAGGCCAGTGCGGGACGTGGTAGAGGACGCCGGTGGTCCTGGTCCGCTCGGTGATGAAGAAGAAAGTCGTGCGCATCTCTGCGGACGACACGCTGTGGATCGTGAAGGAGATCATGGACCTGGCCCACGTCCGGCACCTGCCGGTCGTGAACAAGGGCGAGCTCGTGGGCGTGGTCTCGCAGCGCGACCTGATGCGCGCCTCGCTCTCCAACGTCATGGGAATCTCCGCCGAAGAGCAGAAGATCTTTCTCGAGGGCGTGAAGATCGCCGAGGTCATGTCGGCCCCGCCGCGCACGATCGGCCCCGCGCAGTCCGTTCAGGAAGCCGCCCGCGCCATGGCCGAGTACAAGATCGGCTGTCTGCCGGTCGTGGACGGCAAGGAGATCGTCGGAATCGTCACCGAGACCGACTTGCTCCACCATTTCGCGTCCGAGAAGGAGCGCTAGACGTCGAGTGACTTCCAGCGCCCGCGCGCGAAGCGGTGCAGGAGCAGCGCGGCCTTGACGGCGTAGTCGAGCATCAGCGCCGACCACACCAGGTTGAGCCGCGCGTGGAAGACGCCCGCGGCGATCGCCGCCGGCGCGAGCCGGAACAGGAACAGACCGGCGAAGATCGCGAGCAGCGGGAAGCGCGTGTCACCTGCGCCGCGCAGCGCGCCGCCGATCGTGTACTCGATCGCCATCAGCGGCTGCACCGCGCCCAGGATCCACACGAAGTCGACCGTGCGCTGGGCCGCGAGCGGGGACAGATGGAAGAGCGCCGCGAGCTGCGGCGCGAAGGCGACGATCAGGATGCCCGTCGCGCTCATCGCGGCCATCGCGCCCAGCATCGAGCGCCAGCCCGAGCGCTCGGCGCGCGCGGGGTCACCCTCGCCCAGGTGCTGGCCCACCAGCGTCGACGCCGCTGCGCCGAAGCCCAGCCCGGGCAGGAACGAGAAGGCGAGGATCTGCGTGCCGACCTGGTAGGCCGCGACCGCCTCGGTGCCGTAGGGCGCGACGATGCGCATGAACAGCGCCAGCCCCACCTGGAACAGGAAGCCCTCGAACGCCGCCGGCCAGCCCACGCGCAGGAGGCGCCCCAGGATCTCCGGGTCGGGCCGCGCGCTGGCGCCCGCGCGAGACACCGCGAGCCGCCCGCTGCGCCACAGCCAGAAGAACGCCGGCAGCTGGAGTGACACTGCGAGCGTGGCGGCGATGCCCGCGCCCGCGACCCCCAGCGCCGGGAAGCCGAGCTTCCCGTAGATCAGCACCCAGCCCAGCGCGATGTTGAGCAGGTTCGCCGCGGCGCCGATCGCCAGCGGCGTGCGCGTGTCTCCCGCCGCGCGCAGCGCCGCGCCGAACACGAGCGACAGAGTGATCGGCAGGATGCCCAGCGTTGCCCAGAACAGATACGCGCTGCCCAGCGCCGTGACTTCGGGAGTCACGCCGTAGAAGAACGAGATCGCGCCCGAGGTCGCGGGCAGGAGCAGGAGCGACGAGCCCACGCCCACGGCCAGCCCGAGCCACAGGCCCTGGCGCAGCGCCGCGTCGGCGAGCCTCTCGTCGCCCGCGCCCACCGCGCGCGAGAGCAGCGCCATGATTCCCGTAGGCGCCACCGTGCCCAGCGCCTGCACCAGCCAGAAGAACTGGTTCGCGACGCCGACGCCGGCGACGGCCGACTCACCGAGCGAGGCGACCATCGCCAGACTCACCACGCGCACCAGGGTCTGCGTGCCGAAGGCCAGGATCGTCGGCCAGGCCAGCTCGAACACGCCGAGCGCCTGGGGCGAGGGCGTCGGGGGGCCGGATCCCTCTTCGTACACGTCGACGAGGTCGGAGCCGAGCTCCGGTGCGTCGCTCGCCCCGCTGGCTTTCACGGCGCCTTATCTCACAGGCGAAAGCACACAGTCAAAAAGCGCGATTGACACGCCGGGGTCGATCTTCTACGAACGACGCCAAGAGGGGATTGGGGGAGATTCGAAATGGCGCTGCTACGGCCCGTCGACGCACCGCGCGAGCTGCACGGGCGGCGCAAGCTCGGAGTGTTCAACCCGGCGACCCTGGAGGCCCTGGGCGAGATCGAGGTCGCCACCGCCGACGACGTGCGGCGCGCCGTGGAGCGCGCGCGCGCCGCGCAGGCCGCCTGGGCCGCCCTGTCGTTCGAGGAGCGCGCCCGGCCGCTCCTGCGCGCGCGCGACCTCCTGGTCGAGCGCGCCGACGAGATCGCCGACACGATCTGCCGAGACACCGGCAAGCCGCGCGTCGAGGCGCTGGCCACCGAGGTCCTGGCCTCGTGCGACGCACTCACCTTCTACGCCAGGCGCGCGCGCCGTCTGCTGCGCGACAAGAAGCAGGGCCTGCACCTGCTCAAGACCAAGAGACTCGTCCTGTCGTGGCGGCCGATGGGAGTGATCGGGATCATCACGCCCTGGAACTTCCCGTTCGTGCTGAGTCTCAACCCGGCGGTCCAAGCGCTCATGGCGGGCAACGCCGTAGTGCTGAAGCCGAGTGAGATCACGCCGTTCGTGGGTCAGGCGCTGGCCAGGCTGTTCGCGGACGCGGGCCTGCCCGAGGGCGTGTTCCAGCTCGTGACGGGCGACGGCTCGACGGGCTCGGCCCTGGTCGAGGCGGGCTGCGACAAGATCAGCTTCACCGGCTCGGTGCGCACCGGGCGCAAGATCGCCGAGGCGTGCGGGCGCCAGCTCATTCCCTGCACGCTCGAGCTCGGCGGCAAGGACCCGATGATCGTGTGCGACGACGCCGACCTCGAGCGCGCGGCGCGCGGCGCGGTCTGGGGCGCGTTCGCGAACGCGGGCCAGGTGTGCATGTCGACCGAGCGTGTCTACGTGAGTGAGCGCATCGCGGCGCCGTTCGTCGCGCGCGTGGTCGAGCTCACGCGCGAGCTGCGCCAGGGCCCCGAGTCCGAAGGCGAGGTCGACGTGGGCGCGATCACCAGCCCGGCGCAGCTCGAGATCATCGAGCGGCACGTGGCCGAGGCGGTCGCGCAGGGCGCGCGCGTGCTGACCGGCGGGCGCCGCAACCCGGCGTATCCGGGCTTCTTCTTCGAGCCCACGGTGCTGGTCGACGTGACTCACGACATGGCGATCATGCGCGAGGAGACGTTCGGCCCGTGTCTGCCGATCCAGGTCGTGTGCGACGAGGAGGAGGCGCTGCGCCTGGCCAACGACACGAGCTACGGCCTGCAGGCCAGCGTGTGGACGCGCGACTCGTGGAAGGGGAAGAAGCTGGCGAACCGGCTCGAGGCCGGCGGCGTGGTGGTCGACGACGTGATGACCACCTACGCGATCTCCGAGAGCCCGTTCGGCGGGCGCAAGGAGAGCGGCATCGGGCGCGTGAACGGCGAGCTCGGGCTGAAGAGCTACTGCCACGTGCAGTCGATCGTGCTGCCGCGGCTGCGCCCCAAGCGCGAGCTGCTCTGGTACCCCTACCGTTCCGCGGACGCGGCGCGGCTCAAGAAGGTGCTGCGCTGGCTCTACCGCTCGCCGCTCGCCAAGCTGCTCGGGAACTAGCGCGGTGAAGCTCGCCGAGCTGGCGTCGGCGCTCGGGCTTCCGTTCGAAGGCGACGGAACGCTCGCGCTCGACGGGCTCGCGAGCCTCGAGGACGCCGGCCCGCGCGAGCTCGCGTTCGTGACTGGCCCGAAGTACCGCGCGGCGTTCGCGAGCTCGCGCGCCGGCGCGTTCCTGCTGCCGCCCGACTTCGAGTCACTGGGCCGGCCGTGTCTGCGCTCGCGCGCGCCGTACGCCGACTTCGCGCGCGCGATCGACCTCTTCTTGCCGCGCCCCGTGCCCGCGTCCGGCGTGCATGCGACCGCGGTCGTGGCGCCCGATGCGCGGCTCGGCGCGGGTGTGTCGATCGGGGCCTACGCGGTGATCGGCGCGGGCGCGCGTCTGGGCGCGCGCGTGCGCATCCACCCGCACGTGACCGTGTATCCGGGGGTCGAGATCGGCGACGACTCCGAGGTCCACTCGGGCGCGCACCTGCGCGAGGGCGTGCGCCTGGGCCGGCGCGTCGTGGTGCACAACGGCGCGGTGATCGGCGGTCCGGGCTTCGGCTTCGCCACGCGCGCCGACGGCGTGCGCGTCCGCGTCCCCCACCCGTGCCCGGTCGAGATCGGCGACGAGTGCGAGATCGGCGCGAACACCACGATCGACGCCTCGCATCCGGGTCACCCGCGGCGCGGTCACGCCGACGTGCGCACGCGGCTCGGCGTGGGCGTGAAGGTCGACAACCAGGTGCAGATCGCGCACGGCGCCGAGATCGGCGACCACGTCACGATCTGCGCGCAGACCGGGCTCGCGGGCAGCACCGTGGTCGGGAAGCGCGCATTTCTCGCGGGCCGCGCGGCGTCGGCGGGTCACCTGACGATCGGCGAGGGCGCGATCGTGGGCGCGCAGACCGCCGCGGCGAGCGACATCGCGCCGGGGGCGCAGGTGCTCGGCATTCCGGCCATGGAGCGCCGGCTGTGGACGCGCGTGGTCGCGGCCTCGAAGCGCCTGCCCGGCCTCCTGCAGCGCGTGCGGCGCATCGAGCGCAAGCTCGGCGTCGAGAGCGAGGAGGACTAGAGTCGTGGCGCGCGCCTTGCCCGGCCTCGCGGAGCTGCGGCGGCGCCACCTGGGCGAGGGCGTGCCCGCGTCGCTGGCGCTGATCCGGCGGCTGCGCGACGACGCCCGCGCGGGCGCGCGCGCGCTGGCCGAGGAGCTGTCCGCGCGGCGCGCCGACCTGGGCCAGGAGCGCCGGCGAGTCACTCGGCTGTGGCGGCTCGAGCGCGAGCTCTCCGAACGGGGCCACGCCTGCATCGCCGGCCTCGACGAGGTGGGCATGGGGCCGCTCGCCGGACCGGTGGTCGCCGCCGCCGTGGTGCTGCCGCTGGGTGTTTCGGTGCTCGGGCTCGACGACTCGAAGAAGATCCGGCCCGAGGCGCGCGAGTCACTCGAGCGCGAGATCCGCCGCGTGGCGCTGGGCGTCGCGCTCGGCATCGTCGAGGCCGAGGAGATCGACCGCGTGAACATCTACCGCGCCGGCCAGCTCGCCATGCGCCGCGCGCTGGCGGGGCTTGCAGCCGCGCCCGACGCGGTGGTGGTCGACGGGCGGCGCGTGCCCGACCTGCCTTGTCACCAGGTCGCGGTGGTGGGCGGCGACGCGCGCGTGGCGTCGATCGCCGCGGCCTCGGTCGTGGCCAAGGTCCACCGCGACGCGCTCATGCGCGAGCTCGACCGCGCGTACCCGGGCTACGGCTTCGGCCGGCACATGGGTTACTCGACCAGCCAGCACTTCGCGGCGCTGCGCGAGCTCGGGCCGAGCCCGATCCACCGGCGCTCCTTCGCCCCCGTGCGCGACGCATGCCGCACGCCGTGATCGCCGGCGAGTGCGACCTGGCGGCGTTCGCGCGCGCCTGGACGCCGCTGGTCGTGCGGCGCGGCGGCGACGTGCTACGCGCCGACCAGGCGTATCTCGAGCAGGGCGGGCGGGCGCTCTTGCTCGAGGCGCTGTGCGTGGAAGCCGGCCGCAAGCAGCCGTTCTACGTGAAGCTCTCCAGTCACGACCGCGGCACGACCACCGTGCGCATCGATCCGATGACCCACCCGGAGCGCAGCGAGGGCGTGCGCGCGCTGGTGGCCGAGATCGCGGCGCGGCTCCTGGCGGTGACTCCCGGCGCGCGCGTCGAGACCACGAACCTCGTGCTACCGGAGCCGCGCGCGGGCGGCGGCTGAGCCCGCGAGCGCCAGCGCCGCGGCCAGGCCCCACAGCGCAAAGCGCGGCAGCGCGGGCGCCGGTGTCTGCACCAGGAACGCCGCGAGGCCGGGCGCGGCCTGCGCGAGCTGACTCGCGACGTGGCGCGCCACCTGGTCGGCGCCGTTGGTCGAGAAGTGCACGACGTCGGGCGCGCCGTCCTGGTCGAAGCCGTACTCCCGCTGCGCCTCCGGCATGCCGAGCAGGTCGTACTGGTCCAGGAGCCAGTACTGCAGGTCGATCACCGGCACGCCGTCCGCGGCGCCCTGCGCGGTCATGGCGTCGGCGTACGGCTCCAGGCCGTTGGGCCGCAGCACGTGCACGCCGTCGGGCGCCGCGTGCCGCTCGGGCGCGGGAGTCACGAAGATCGGCTCGCCGCCCACGGCGCGCGTCGCGAGCGCCATCTGGTGCAGGTTCGCGCGGTAGGTGTTCGGGTCGGTGAAGTAGTACGAGCTCTCGCCGAACGCGTCGATCAGGCCGAAGTTGATGAACACGAACTGCGGGTGGGTCGAGAGAGCGCTGCTCACGCGCCCCTCGGCGATGTAGCTCGACGTGCTCTCGTGGCCCACGGAGTCGTTCTGGAACACCACGTTGCCGGCCTGGAAGTATCTCGGCAGCTCGTGACCCCAGCCCTGGATGTCGACCGGCACGTCGACGTAGTCGCGCACGAGTGAGTCGCCCATGATGACCACGATCGGCGCGTCGGCGCGCGCCGCGGCGGCGCAGAGCCACGCGCAGCACGCCGCCAGCGCGGCGAGCCTACCGGACACGTGCGCGCGTCCCCACGACCACGGCCCCGCCGAGCAGCGCCACGAAGGCCGCCATGCCCCACGGCGGCAGCGCGGGGGCGGCCGTCTGCACCAGGAACGCGGCCAGGGCCGGCTGGAGCTCCGGCAGCTGACTCACGATGTGTCGCGCCGCCTGATCCGCACCGTAGGGCGAGAAGTGCACCTTGTCGGGCATGCCGCCCTGGTCCAGCCCGTACTGCTGCTGGGCCAGCGGAATGCCGAGCGCGTCGTAGGTGTCGAGCAGCCAGTAGTGCAGGTCGGCCACGGGCACGGCGTCAGCCGCGCCCTGGGCGGTCATCGCGTCGGCGTAGGGCGTGGTGAGGTTGGGCCGAGAGACATGAGTCCCGTCGGGCGAGGTCCGCACGGGCGGCGGAGTCACCAGGATCGGCACGGCGCCGATCGAGCGCGCGTCGCTCACCATCTGGTGCAGGTTCTGCCGGTAGGTGGTGTTCGGGTCGGCGTAGTAGTTGGGGTCCTGCTCGTCGTTCACCCCGAACATGATCATGATGTACTGCGGGTGCGCCGCGAGCGTGCTGGACCAGCGGCCCTCGGCGATGAAGCTGCCGGTGCTCGCGCCGCCCACCGCGTCGTTGCGCCAGGTCAGGCCGGGCCCGAAGTATCTGCGGATCTCCTTGCCCCAGCCCTGGATCGGCACCGAGATGCAGCAGGGGTAGTCGGGGTAGTCGCGTACGATCGAGTCCCCGACCGTGATCACGAGCGGCGGGTCGGCCTGGGCCGAGGCGGCGGCCGCCCCCCAAAACAGGCAGGCCAGGGCGCACGCCAGGACCCGCCTCCGCATCATCCCCGTCCCTCCAGCAACCGCAGCCGGCGAGCGTACGCGCGAAACAGTCGAGCGGTCAACGCAGTGTTACCATCCCCGGGAAGCGACACGAAGGGAGAAGACGCCATGAAGATCGCGAAGGATGTGACCCGTCTCATCGGCAACACGCCCCTGGTCCAGCTGAACAAAGTGACTGTGGGCGCCAAGGGGCGCGTGGTGGCGAAGCTCGAGGCGCAGAACCCCGCCAACAGCGTGAAGGACCGCATCGGCGCCGCGATGATCGACGCCGCCGAGCGCGCGGGCAAGATCAAGCCCGGCAAGAGCACGATCGTGGAGCCCACGTCGGGCAACACCGGCATCGCGCTCGCCATGGTGTCCGCGGCGCGCGGCTACAAGCTGATTCTCACCATGCCCGACACCATGTCGAAAGAGCGCCGCGCGGTGCTGCGCGCGTACGGCGCGAAGCTGGTCCTGACTCCCGGCGCCGACGGCATGAACGGCGCGATCAAGACCGCGGAGGAGATCGCGGCGAAGATTCCCGACAGCTTCATCCCGCAGCAGTTCAAGAACCCGGCGAATCCGGCGGTCCACCGCGAGACCACGGCGCTCGAGATCTGGAACGACACCGACGGCGAGGTCGACTACCTGATCTCGGGCATCGGCACGGGCGGCACGCTCACCGGGGTGGCGCAGGTCATCAAGCAGAAGAAGCCGAGCTTCAAGGCGATCGCGATCGAGCCCGCCGAGAGCCCGGTGATCTCCGGCGGCAAGCCCGGCAAGCACAAGATCCAGGGCATCGGAGCCGGCTTCATTCCCGAGATTCTCGACACGTCGCTGATCGACGAGGTGGTCAAGGTCTCGAGTGAGCAGGCGATCGAGATGGCGCGCCGGCTGGCCACCGAAGAGGGCCTGCTCTCGGGCATCTCGTCGGGTGCGGCGGTGGTCGCGGCGCTCGAGATCGCGCGCCGGCCCGAGGCTGCCGGGAAGCTGATCGTCGCCATCCTGCCCAGCTTCGGTGAGCGCTATCTGTCGACGGCGCTCTTCGAGCACCTGCAGTACGACGGCAGCGACCCCGTCTAGCGGACTTGCCCAAGCCCCCGAAGCGCAGCGAGCGGAGCCGGAAGAAGATCCTCGACTCCGCGCGCGCCGTGTTCTTCGAGGAGGGTTTCGAGCGCGCGAACCTCGACGAGGTCGCGCGCCGGGCAGGGCTCGCCAAGGGCACGATCTACCGCCACTTCGACAGCAAGGCCGAGCTGTACGTCGAGGTGCTGGTCCAGAACGCCGACACCTTCCTCGAGCGCATGCAGCGCGTGGTCGATCCGAAGGACAGCGCGGCCGAGCAGATCCGCCGGCTCGCGCGCTTCTACTTCGATCACTACAGCTCGCAGCTCGAGTACTTCCGGATCTTCTGGGCGATCGACAACCAGCGGCTGATCGGGGAGCTGCCGCCGAACCTGGTCGCCAAAGTCACCGCGGTCTGGAAGCGCGCGCTAGGCCTCCTGGCCGGGGTGATCGAGCGCGGCATCGCCGCCGAGGAGCTCTTGCCCTGCGATCCGTGGCTCACCGCGAACGTGGTCTGGGTGGGGGCCAACGCCGTGATCCATACGCTCGAGGTCCCGGCCCGGCGCGAGCTCTGGGAACGCGACGTGGCCAAGGTCTACGGGGAAACGATCGAGCTGTACTTGCGCGGACTTATGGCGCCATGAGCCGACTCGCGTTGACAACCCCAACACCGTCCATGAAACTGAAAACACCTGGAAAGTGACCGAGAGTCACATTTCCAAGGCTGCCAAGGATCGCCAGAACCGAGGGGGTAGGAGAGGACATGGATCTAGCCGAACGCGTGTACGCCATCGTCAGCGAGCAACTGGGAGTCGAGAAGGAATCGCTGGTTCCCGAGGCGAACCTGCTCGACGACCTGGGCGCGGACTCGCTCGACGTCGTGGAGCTGGTCATGGCGATCGAAGAGGAGTTCGCGATCGAGGTGCCGGACGAGGACGCGGAGAACATCCGCACGCTCGGCGACATCACCTCGTACATCGAGGCGCGCGTAGAGAACGCCGCGTGACCATCCGGATCTCCGGCACGGGTTCCTGCCTGCCGGAGCGCGCGCTCACCAACGCCGATCTGGAGAAGCTCGTCGAGACCAACGACGAGTGGATCGTCACGCGCACGGGCATCCGGGAGCGGCGCATGCTCGCGGCCGGCGAGGCCACCAGTGACCTGGTGACTCGCGCCGGCGAGCGCGCGCTCGAGATGGCGGGGCTGGGTCCCGAGGACCTCGACCTGATCATCGTGGCGACCTGCACGCCCGACACCCTGACTCCCTCGACGGCGAACTGGGTGCACAAGAACCTGTGCCGGGGCCTGTCGATCCCGGCGTTCGACATCTCGGCCGCGTGCTCCGGGTTCGTGTACGGGCTGGGCGTGGCCGACGCCATGCTGCGCACGGGTCAGTACCGGCGCGTCCTCCTGGCCGGCGGCGAGGGACTCACGCGCTTCATGGACTACCAGGAGCGCACGGTCTGCATCCTGTTCGGCGACGGCGCCGGCGCGGCCGTGATCGAGCGCCGCGAGGGCGGGCGCGGGGGCGTGCTGGCCACGTCGCTCAAGTCCGACGGCCAGTTCCACGACGCCATCATCATTCCCGCCGGCGGCTCGCGCATGCCGCTCTCGCCCTACGTGCTGACTCAGCGGGAGGCCTTCGTGCACATGAAGGGCGCGCAGGTGTTCAAGGTGGCCGTGCAGTCGATGGAGCAGGTCGCGCGCGAGACACTCGAGAAGGTCGGCTGGAAGATCACCGACGTGGACCACGTGATCGCGCACCAGGCCAACCAGCGCATCCTGACCGCCGTGGCCGACCGGCTCGAGGTCCCGCCGGAGAAGATGCCGACCAACCTGGCCGTGCTCGGAAACACCTCGGCCGCCTCCGTGCCCATCCTGCTCGACGAGTGCAACCGCGCCGGGCGCTTCCACGCGGGAGACAAGCTGCTGCTCCTGGCCTTCGGCGCGGGACTCACCTGGGGCGCGACCGCGCTGGAGTGGGGCTGACCCGCAAGTCAGCGGGTCCCTCCGCTAGCCCGTCCGCCCGACGAGCTGCGCGAGATACACCCCCGGCAGGCGCCAGCGCGCCCCCCAGCGCAGCATCTTCTCGAGATACATCGGGTGCGGGGCGAACGAGCCCTTGTCGCGCACGGTGTAGGTCGTGACTCGCAGCGGGCCCCGGCCGGGCGCTTGGACCGCGAGCTCGAGCCGCAGATAGCCGCTCTCGAAGTGGTCGAGCTTGGCGAAGTCGTCCGGCCCCATCTCGTAGACCACGCCCCAGACGGTCGCGCCCCGCTCGGGCACCACGTCGGCGGCGCCGCCCGCCCAGCGGGTCGAGTAGTGGGTGAAATCGAGCCGGTGGCCCGCCAGGGCCGCGCGCTCGAGGCCGCGCGCGGTCGGGCAGCGCCCGCGCATCTGCTCGGCGTCGAGGTTCGAGCCGTAGGCGAAGTAGAGCTCGGCGCCTGGCCGGCTCACTTCTTCCACGGCCGCGCCACGATCACCGCCACCCCCACGAGCGAGAGCGCGAAGAACGGAACGACCTTCCCCTTCAGCCGGTTCTGGACCTGCTGCTCGACGTAGCCCTCCGGCGCCCCTTCGGGCGGGGGCTCGAGCCAGATCGGCGCCGTGTACGCCATCGACACGGCGAAGAACATCGCCACGCCCCCGGCCAGGACCAGGGTGGCGCGCGGCACGAAGCGGCCCGGGCGCGGCGGCGGAGGCACGGCGAACAAGGTTGGCGGGGTTGTCGCGGCGCGCAAGGACGGCGAGATTCCGGCGCGGCCATGTCGTTCGACTGGAAGGCGATCGAGAGCGACGTCGAGGAGCAGCTCGCGCAGGCGGGCGTGGCGGACCACCCGGCGCTCGAGCTCGACCGGGCGCGCATCGAGGCGCACGCGCGCGAGATCGCGACCGGCCGGCTCTCGAAGGCCTCGAACCGCCTGGCCGGCCCGATCGAGCCCGCGCAGCCCGGGCAGGTCGAGGCGCTGGCCGAGCTCTCGGCGAAGGAGCGCGCGGAGCTCGAGGCGCTGGGCCGCGATGCGATCGCGCGCGGCCGCGTGGCCGTGGCCGTGCTCAACGGCGGCATGGCGACGCGCTTCGGCGGCGACGTGAAGGGCATCGTCGAGGCCGTGGGCGGGCGCACGTTCCTCGAGATCAAGCTCGCGCAAGCGCGCCGGCTGGGGCCGATCCCGTTCCTGATCATGAACAGCTTCGCGACGCACGCGCGCTCGCTCGAGTTCCTGGCGCAGCGCGGGCTGGCGCGCGAGGTCGAGGTGTTCCTGCAAGGTGTCTCGCTGCGACTCACTCCGCAGGGCGAGCCGCTGCTCGACGCCGAGGGGCGCGTGTCGCTGTACGCGCCCGGCCACGGCGACTTCCCCGGGTCACTCGTGCGCTCTGGCCTCGCGGCGCGGCTCGCGGAGCGCGGCGTCGACACGGTGCTGCTCTCGAACATCGACAACCTGGGCGCCGAGCTCGACCCGCTGGTCATCGGGCTGCACCTGGCGCGCGGCCGGGCGCTCACCGCCGAGGTCGCCGCCACCGAGCCGGGCGACGTGGGCGGCGCGCCCATGTGGGTCGACGGCCGGATCGAGCTGCTCGAAGGCTTCCGCTTCCCGCACGGCTTCGACGCCGCGCGGCTGCCGTTCCTCGCCACCAACACCTTCACGCTCTCGCGCAGCCTGCTCGAAACGGGTCACCCACTCACCTGGTACTACGTCGAGAAGAACGTCGACGGCCGCGCCGTGGTGCAGATGGAGCGGCTGGTGAACGAGCTCTCGCGCTTCGTCGAGGCGACCTGCGTGGCCACCCCGCGCGGCGGCCCGCAGGGCCGTTTCTTCCCGATCAAGACGCGTGAGGACCTCGAGCGACTGCGCTCCGATCGCGCGCTCGTGCGCCGCTTCTCCGGGCTATAGTCGGCTGCGATGGCGCCGAAGCTGCTCCTCGTCGACGCGAGCAACAGCATCTACCGCGCGTTCTTCGCGCTGCCGGCGCTCGCGAACAGCGCCGGCGTTCCCACGCACGCCACGCTCGGCTTCACGACCATGCTGCAGAAGCTCCTGCGCGAGAGCGCGCCGGACCTGGCCGTGGTGGTCTGGGACGCGCCCGCGCGCCAGAGCCGGCGCAAGGAGCTGTACGCCGAGTACAAGGCCACGCGCGACGCGATGGCCGACGACCTGCGCGCGCAGATCCCCTGGATCCGCAAGATCGTCGACGCCTACAACCTCGCGACCGTCGAGTTTCCCGGCGAGGAGGCCGACGACGTGATCGCGACGCTCACGCACGCCGCGCAGCAGGCGGGCTTCGAGGTCGAGATCGTCTCGACCGACAAGGACCTGCTGCAGCTCGTGTCTCCCACGGTCACCGTGCTCGACACCATGCGCGACCGGCGCCTGGGCCCCGCGGAGGTCGAGGCGCGCTTCGGAGTGACTCCCTCGCAGATGCTCGACCTGCGCGCGCTGGTGGGTGACTCGTCGGACAACATTCCGGGCGTGAAGGGCATCGGCGAAAAGGGCGCCGCCGAGCTGCTCAAGAGTTACGGGTCACTCGACCGCATGCTCGAGGCCGTCGACTCGATCGCGGGCAAGCGCCCGCGCGAGGCGCTGCGCGCCGGCGCCGACGCCGCGCGGCTGTCGCGCGAGCTGTCGCGCCTGCGCCAGGACCTGCCGATCCCGTTCGACCGCGAGGCCTTCGCGCTGCGCGCGCCCGACGTGGCGAAGCTCAGCGAGCTGTTCCGCGAGCTCGAGCTGCGGCGGCTCCTGGAGCAGCTGGGCGAGACCGCGGCGCCGCCGCCCGTGGCGGTGGCCGTCGAGGTGGCACTGTCGGTCGCGCGCGCACCGGCCGAGGTCGAGAAGCTCGCCGAGCGGCTCGGGCCGGCGGACACGACGGCGCTCGAGCCGGTGCTCGAGCCGGCGCTGCCCATGACCGGCGAGCTGGTCGCGCTGGCGCTGGCCGCGTCGCCCACGCAGGCGGCGCTGGTGCCGCTCGGCCCGGGCGGCGACTCACCGCTCGAGGCGTTGCGCACGCTGTTCGAGTCACCCGGCCGGGTGTGGGTCGGCAGTGACTTGAAGGCGGCGTACATCGCGCTCGCGCGCCGGGGAATCACGCTGCGCGGCGAGCTGCGCGACAACGCCGTGGCCGCGTACGTGGTCGACCCGGCGGGTCAGATCGACCGGCCCGAGGCGCTGGCGCGCACGCACCTCGCGCGCGCCTTCCCCGCGCACGAGGAGCGCTTCGGCAAAGGCGCCAAGCGCCGCGCGCTCGACGCCGTGCAGGTCGCCGAGCTCGCCGAGCACTACGGCGGGCTGGCCGCGCTCGAGCACGCGCTCCAGCCGGCGCTCGAGGCCGCGCTCGAGCGCACCGGCCAGCTCGAGCTCTACCGCGAGCTCGAGGTGCCGCTGGTGGGCGTGCTCGCGCGCATGGAGCTCGCGGGCGTGCGCATCGACGAGGCCAAGCTCGCGGCCCTGGGCAAGAGACTCGAGCAGGAGCTCGACGCCGCCACGCGCCGCATCTACCAGCTCGCGGGCCAGGAGTTCAACATCGGCTCGCCCAAGCAGCTGCAGCAGATCCTGTTCGAGAAGCTCGCGCTGCCCCCGACCAAGAAGACCAAGACCGGCTTCTCGACCGACGAGTCGGTGCTCGAGGAGCTCGCGATCGAGCACGAGCTGCCGCGCGAGATACTCGCGCACCGGCAGCTCACCAAGCTGAAGAGCACCTACGTCGACGCGCTGCCCACCTTCGTGAATCCCGCCACGGGCCGCATCCACTGCAGCTTCGACCAGACCGTGGCCGCGACCGGCCGGCTCTCGTCGTCGAACCCCAACCTGCAGAACATCCCCATCCGCACGCCGCTGGGTCAGGAGATCCGCGCCGCGTTCGTGCCGGCCGAGGGCCGCGTGCTGCTCTCCGCCGACTACAGCCAGATCGAGCTGCGCATCCTCGCCGAGCTCTCGCGTGACCCCGAGCTGGTGAAGGCGTTCCAGGAGGGCGCCGACATCCACGTGCGCACCGCCTCGCGCGTGTTCGGCGTACCGGAGGACGCGGTGACTCCCGAGCAGCGCGCGCGCACCAAGGCGATCAACTTCGGCATCATCTACGGGCAGTCGGGCTTCGGCCTGGCCCGCACCCTGGGCATCGCGCAGGCCGACGCGCGGGCGCAGATCGACGCCTATTTCGAGCGCTATCCCGGGGTGCGCGCGTTCATCCGCGAGGCGATCCAGAGCGCCCGAGAGACCGGCTACGCCCGCACCATGTACGGCCGCCGCCGGTATCTCCCGGACCTGCGCTCGCCGAATCGGGTCATGAAGCAGGCGGCGGAACGCATGGCCGTGAACTCGGTTATCCAGGGGACGGCGGCGGACGTGATCAAACGGGCGATGATCCAGCTCGATCGCGACCTGGCGGGCGGCGTGGCGCCGAGCGCCCGCATGATCCTGCAGGTGCACGACGAGCTGGTCTTCGAGGTGGCGCCGGCCGATCTCGAAGCCCTCCGCGACTGCGTGCTCGAGCGGATGCAGAACGCCGTGCAACTGTCGGTGCCCCTGGTGGTCCACGCCGGCAGCGGGTCCAACTGGCTCGCTGCGCATTGAAAAAACTGCGCGAAACCGTGGGACTGGCCGAATTTGGCCGCCCGCGCGATGGTCGAATGCCGTGAGCAACCCGGAGCGAAAGGACGAGCCACGCTTGGACGCAGCGGTCACGTTTGGGCGCTTGCCGGGCTTGGCTAGGACCGGCCCGGAGGCCACGCGGACGGATGCGGAGCTGATCCGCGACGCGCAGGCCAACGATCACCTGGCTTTCGAGATCCTGGTCCGCCGGTACTCCGAGCGCGCCTACCGCGCAGCTTTCCGTGTGGTCAGGGACCAGCAGGCCGCCGAGGAGGTCCTCCAGGAGGCTCTGATCAAGGCCTACCGGGCGCTGCCCCGCTTCGAGGAGCGCTCGTCGTTCTACACCTGGCTCTACCGGATCACGGTCAACCTGGCGCTCGACCGGCGCCGCCGCGGCAAGCGCGCGCCGGCGGTCGAGTGGGACGACGCGATCGCGCAGGAGATCGACCCGCGCGCCGTGATGATGGAGCCGACCAGCCCCGAGACGGCGTCGCGCCGGCTCGAGGTGCGCGAGGTGGTGGCCGAGGGCATCCAGCATCTGCCCGACGGCCAGCGCGAGGTCCTGTTGCTGCGCGAGGTCGACGGTCTCTCCTACGAGGAGATCGCCGAGACCATGCAGATCTCCAAGGGAACAGTCATGAGCCGGTTACACTACGCACGCAAGAAGATGATGGCTTTCCTCGTCGCGCGAGGAGTGGAGCCCGAGGACGTGGTTTGAAGCACGATGACCTGGACAAGCGAGTGAGTGCCTACGTCGACGGTGTGCTGCGCGGCGCGAAGCGCGACCAGCTCGAGCGCGAGCTCCAGCTCGACGAGAAGCTGGCCCGGCAAGTGACCCGCTCCCGGGCGCTGGGCCGCGCGGTGCGCGAGGCCTGGACCGAGGGCCCGGCAGCTCCCGCACCGGAGTATCTGCTCGCGGTGATCCGCCCGGCGCTGGCCGAGATCGACCGCGAGCGCCGCGCTCAGCCGGCCTGGCAGCGCACGCTCGAGACCGTGCTCGCGCGACTCAGTGCCTCGCTGCGCCCGTCGCCCGCGCTGGCCACCGCGGCGGGCCTGGCGTTCGTGCTGGCGCTCGCCATCATGCCGCGCATCGACGTCGGCCGCGGGCTGCTGGAAGGCAACGTCGCCGGCCGCGCGCTCCGCCCGATCGCCGAGCGCAGGGCCACGGCGCACCACAGCCTGCCCAACGACCTGGCCATCGGCCCGTTCGGCACCATGCCCACCGACTTCGGCGAGAACGGCTCGGGCGCCGTCTACGACGTCTCCCCGGGTCCCCGCCCGGCCGTGCTGTTCCGCGGCAGGGACGGCTCGGTGACCCTGTGGATCGTCGACCAGGGCGACCTCTCGTTCCGCCCGGGCGCGGGTGGCCGGGGCTGATGGGTCTACCGCGCGCGAGCTCGGCGGCGCTCTCCGTGGCAGCGGCCCTGGCGCTGTTCGGCGGCTCGACGGCGCGCGCCCAGAGTGAGTCCGCGGCGGACTCTTCGAGCTCGACGGCGCTGGTCGCTCCGAGCGCGCCAGCGCCCGTGCGCGCGCTCCCGCCGATCCAGATCCGCATCTCGATCGCGCGCGCCAGCGAGGCCGAGGGCCCGATCGACCCGCTGGCCAAGGACATCTACGAGCACGTCCCGAAGAAGTACCACTCGATCTCGATGGTCGACGACCGCACCGTGGCCGTGCTCCTGGGCGAGGAGGCGCGCGTGAAGCTGCCGACCGGCAGCGAGGTGAGGCTCGTGCCGGTCGCCGTGCACGGCGGCCAGCTGCACCTGCAGCTCGAGATGCCCGACGTGGTGAACACCAGCATGCGGCTCGCCAACAGCCGCGCCTTCTACGTGGGCGGCGTGCGCATGGGCAACGACACACTCGTGTTCAAGCTCGTGCCCGAGTTCACGCCCTACGTGTCCTCGCCCGACACGCGCACCGCGAGCCGCCCGACGGCGCCCGACGTGAAGCGCGCCTCCGACCGGACCACGACGCCTTAGTGAGCTTCCCAGGCCGTCGCCCACTGCGCTGGCGACGGCGGACCGGCGCGCGGTAGAGTGGTTGCCATGGCGACCACACCCGAGCTGCCCGCCACCCATCCCCGGACGACCGTAGCCGCGAAGACCTCGCTCGAAGCGGTCTACAACTGGAACTACGAGCCCGAGATCGACCAGCTGCGCGCGCTGTACGCCAACGCGCTCGAGCGGCAGTGGATCGCCCTGCGCGACCTGGACTGGCAGCAGGAGATCGACCACGACGCGTTCTCGCGCACGTTCTCGCTGGCGGGCGTGCCGATCCAGCAGACCGCCTTCTGGGAGTCACTCGATCCCGACCTGCGCTGGGAGGTGTCTCGCCGCAGCGCGGCCTTCATGCTCTCGAACTTCCTGCACGGCGAGCAGGGGGCGATGATGGTCGCCGGTCAGCTCGTGAACGCCGTGCCGCACATGGACGGCAAGTTCTACGCCGCCACGCAGACGCTGGACGAGGCGCGCCACGTCGAGGTGTTCGCGGCCTACATCCAGAAGCTCGACGAGGTCTATCCGATCCCGCCCGCCTTGAAGATGCTGCTCGACAACATCCTGGGGGCGGAGGACTGGAAGAAGAAGGCGGTCGGCATGCAGGTCGTGGCCGAGGGCATCGCCCTGTACTCGTTCCGCGACATGCGCAACCAGACCCGCGAGCCGCTCCTGAAGCAGCTCCTCACCTACGTGTCTCGCGACGAGGCGCGCCACACCGGCTACGGCGTGAAGTATCTCGCCGCGGTGGTGCCCACGCTCGACGAGCGCGAGCGCCACGAGCTCGAGGACTTCGCCTTCGAGGCGGCGCGCCTCCTGATCGACTCGCGCGTCGCCAACTCGGTGCGCGCGAGCGTGTTCCAGCTGTGGGAGCAGGCCGGGGTCGACGTCCAGGCGGCGCTGCAGCTGATCATGAAGGACCGCGAGCGCGTGCTGGCCGAGCTGCAGCGCACGGGCGGCCGCGTGGGCCCGATCCGCGGCTTCGTGATCCCGACGCTCCACTCGATCGGCCTGTTCAGCGCGCGCATCCGGGGTCACTTCGAGGACATGTTCCAGGCCAACGTGGGCGCGCAGGCCATGCGGCGCATCGGCGACATCCCCGACCTGCCGGAGGACCTCGACGCCTGGGTGAACGAGGGCGTGTGAAGGTCGACGGCGGCTGTCACTGCGGGCGCATCCGCTTCGAAGCCGAAGTCGATCCCGAGGCGGTCGGCGTGTGTCACTGCACGGACTGCCAGACGCTCACCGGCTCGGCCTTCCGGGCCAACGTGCAGGCGCCGGCCGCGAGCTTCGTGCTGCACGGGGAGCCGCGCATCTACCTGAAGACCGCCGAGAGCGGCCGGCAGCGCGCGCACGCCTTCTGCCCCGACTGCGGCACGCCGCTCTACGCCGCCGCGCCGCAGGACACGCCCAGCTACTCGCTGCGCATCGGCACGCTGCGCCAGCGCCGCGAGCTCGGCCGGCCCAAGCGCCAGATCTGGTGCGGCTCGGCCGTGCCCTGGGCCGTGCTCGAGGGCGTGCCCCGGCTCGAGCGCCAGTGAGTCACTCGCCTCCGGGTTCGCGCGAGGGCCAGTCGCGCGTGTAGTGACTCGCCGCGGCCCAGCCGCGGGACGCGTGCTGCGTGCCGTCCTCGTCGAGCAACAGCCCCTCCGCCCCGCCCTCGGCCTCGAGCAGCGCCACGCCGTCGCGCTCGCCCAGGATCAAGAGCGCCTTCGACAGCGCCTCGGCGCGCGCCCCGTCGCCGGCCAGCACGATCGCCACGCGCGCGCGCTCGAGCGGCTGGCCGCTGCGCGGGTCGATCACGTGGCCGAAGCGCCGCCCGCCGATCTCGACGTACTGGCCCAGGCTCCCCGACGTGGAGAGCGAGCGGTCCCGAAGCTCGACCGTGCCCGCGAAGCCGCCGCCCGCGTCGCTGAGCGCGATGCCCCAGCCGTCCCAGCCGGGCGCGGCGCCGATCGCGGCGATGCTGCTCTCGCCGAACGTGAGCAGCGCGCGAGTCACTCCGGCCGCGCGCAGGCGCTCGCACGCGCGGTCCAGCGCCCAGCCCTTGGCGATGCCGCCGAAATCGAGCGCCGCGCCCGGCGCGCGCAGCTCGACCGTGCCCGCGGCGGCATCGACCGCCACGCGCTCCGCGCCCACCCGCGCGCGCGCCGCCGCGAGCTCGGCCGCGCCGGGCAGCCGGCCCGCCTCGGCCGCCGCCTTCCACAGCGCGATCAGCGGCCCGACCGTCACGTCGAACGTGCCGCGCGT
>DATKAO010000042.1 GCA_035498015.1 Myxococcota bacterium | reverse complement strand
TCGATCACCTGCGCGTAGTTCGCGCTCTGGCCCTCGACCACCAGGCCCGGCACGCCGTGCTTCACGGCGTTGAAGGTCTCGGCGGCGGACAGGATCGCCTTGGTGGGGATGCAGCCCCAGTTCAGGCATACACCACCGAGTGTCGGCGCCTCCTCCACGATTCCCACCGACATGCCGAGCTGCGCGGCGCGAATGGCGGCAATGTACCCGCCCGGACCCGAGCCAATCACCAGAACGTCGAACGACTTCATCGCGGTCGGTTGTTCCTTCCCCGTTCCTGTTTCGTCGGATCTTGCCGGCTCCTTGAGCGGCAGGAATGGACGGGAACGCGCGTCAGGCGACCGGTTTCTCGATGATCGGCAGCGAGAGGTCGCGGGTCTCCTGGTGGTGCGGAACGCTCCACCCCGGAGTGCGCTGGACCCGCTCTTGGAGCTTCAACAGGCCGTCGATGACGGCTTCCGGCCGCGGGGGGCAGCCTGGAATGTAGATGTCGACGGGGACGATCGTGTCGATGCCCTGGACCGTCGAGTAGTTGTTGTACGGACCGCCCGAACAGGTGCACGCGCCGAACGCGACCACCCACTTGGGCTCGGCCATCTGGTCGTAGACTTTCTTCAAAATGGGCGCCTGTCGGTGACTGATCGTGCCGACGACCATGAGCAGGTCTGCCTGGCGCGGCGAGAAACGCGGCAGCGCGGCGCCGAAGCGGTCCAGGTCGTAGCGCGGGCCCGCGGCGGACATGAACTCCATGCCGCAGCAGGCGGTCACGAACGGGTACAGGAAGAAGGAGTACTTGCGGCCCCAGTTCACGACCGCATCGACGGTCGTGGTCAGGAACGAATCCTGGCCCTGCCGCAGGTACTCCCGCTTCTCCGTCATCGACGGCCAATATACCCACTCCGCTATGCTCTGCCCGTGGTGCGGCTGCTGTGCGCTTGGGGAGTCCACCTGTACACCGCGTCTTCGGCGGTGTTCGGCCTGTTCGGCGTGATCGCCTGCTTCCGCGGTCAGTTCCGCCTGGCCATGTACTGGATGATGCTGACCATGGTGATCGATTCGACCGACGGCGCTCTGGCACGTCTCGTCGACGTTCGCGGGCGGATCCCGTGGTTCGACGGCCGGCGCCTGGACGACATCTGCGACTACTTCACCTACGTGCTCCTGCCCGCCTGCTTCCTGGTGGCGGCCGGCATGCTGCCGCACCCGCTGTGGGCGGCGGTGCCGGTGCTGACCTCCGCCTACGGCTTCAGCCAGGACAAGGCCAAGACCGACGACTACTTCTTCCTGGGCTGGCCGTCGTACTGGAACGTCACGGTGATGTACTTGTATCTCCTGGACGAGTCACCGGGCGTGTGTCTGGCGTGGGTGCTGGGGCTGGGCGCTGCGATCTTCGTGCCGCTGAAGTACATCTACCCGAGCCGCACGCGCGTGCTGCGCCCGCTCTCGCTGGCCGTGCTCGCGCTCTGGACGCTCGTGTTCTCGTGGCTCGCGGTCCGCCCGGACCCGTCGACCCGCTGGCTCTATCTCACGCTGGCGCTGGGCCCGGGCTACTACGTGGGCCTGTCGTTCCTCTTGAACGTCCCCCGCTTCCGCGCGGCGCTGGGCAGCGCCGAGGCAGGCGGGGCGCGAGCAGGCTAGAGTCCCGGCCCCATGTCGTTCGAGCTTCAACTGGCCAGCCCGCGCGGCTTCTGCGCCGGCGTGGACCGCGCGATCGAGATCGTCGAGCTCGCCCTCGAGCTCTACGGGAAGCCCGTCTACGTGCGCCACGAGATCGTGCACAACCGACACGTGGTCGAAGACCTGCGCGCGAAGGGCGCCATCTTCACCGACGACCTGGCCGACGTTCCGGAAGGGGCGCTGGTGGTGTTCAGCGCGCACGGCATCTCGCCCGCGGTGCGGGCCGAGGCCGAGCGCCGCAAGCTGCGCACGCTCGACGCGACCTGCCCGCTGGTCACCAAGGTGCACGTCGAGGCCACGCGCTTCGCGCGCGAAGGCTACGAGATGGTGCTGGTGGGCCACCGCGGCCACGTCGAGGTCGACGGCACGCTGGGTCACGCGCCCGAGCGGATGTATCTGGTGGAGACGGTCGACGACGTGGCCCGGCTCGAGGTGCGCGACGAGAGCAAGCTCGCCGTGCTCACCCAGACCACGCTCTCGGTCGACGACACGCGCGAGGTGGTCGCCGCGCTGAAGGCGCGCTTCCCGGCCATCCGCGTGCCCGGCAAGGACGACATCTGCTACGCGACCCAGAACCGCCAGAACGCGGTGAAGTCACTCGCGGGCGAGGTCGAGCTCGTGATCGTGGTCGGCGCGCCGACCAGCTCCAACTCCAACCGCCTGGTCGAGGTCGCGCGCGTGCACGGCGCGCGCGGCGAGCTCGTGCAGGAGGCGGCCGACATCGACCCCGCCTGGCTCGAAGGCGTGACGCGGGTGGGAGTCACCGCCGGCGCGTCGACGCCCGAAGGGCTGGTGCGCGCGGTCTGTGACCGGCTGCGCGCGCTCGGCGCCTCGGCCGTGCGGTCGCTGCCCACCGTCGACGAAGGCGTGCGCTTCGCGCTCCCGGCCGAGCTGCGCCGCGAGCAGCGGAGCGCAACGCCCGGCTAGTGGACCCCCTGCTGCGCAGCGCGGTCGGCGGGCTGGCGCGCGGCGACACGCAGACCGACGCGCTGGCCGCGCTCGGCTGCGCCGAGCCCGTGCGCGCGGGTCAGCTCCTGCTCGCCGCCTGCGCGCACCCCGACCTCGCGACCCGGCGCGAAGACTGGCTGCCCGAGCTTTTGCTCTCGGCCCGGCCGGGCTACGGCGCGGAGTGTCTGGCCGAGCTCGCGAACCGGCACCGCTCGGCGCTGCGCCGGCCGCTCGACCTGGCCGCGCTGCCGGCGCTGCCGCGCCTGCTCGGCTCCAGTGACTTCCTGGCACGACTCCTGCTGAGACACCCCAACTGGTGCGACGAGCTGGCGGGCGCCCTGCCCGCGGCGCCGGAGACGACCGCCATCGAGCCCGACTGGACCCCGATCCGGATCGCGAAATACAAAGGGCTGCTCAGGATCGCGGCACGCGACCTGTGCGGGCGGCCGTTCGAGCAGAGCCTCGCCGAGCTCTCGGGGCTGGCCGACCGCTGTCTCGAGGCGTCTCTCGCGCGCGCCGCGCACGAGGCGGGCGTCGAGCCGCCGGCGCTGTTCGCGCTGGGCAAGCTGGGCGGCAGCGAGCTCAACTTCTCGTCGGACGTCGACCTCCTGTTCATCCACGAGAGCCCGCCCGACGGCAGCGAGCCGCCCGAGCTCGCGCGCATGGTCGAGCTCATCCGCTGCTTCAAGAAGCATCTGGAGGTGCCCAGCGAAGATGGCTTTGGCTACCGCATCGACCTCGACCTGCGGCCCGAGGGGCGGACCGGGGTGATCGTGAACTCGGTCGACGCGGCGCTCTCCTACTACGAGAGCTTCGGCGCGGAGTGGGAGCGCCAGATGCTGATCCGGCTGCGCTTCGTGGCGGGGCACCGCCCCGCCGCCAAGGCGTTCGAGCGCGGGCTGCGGCCGTTCGTGTGGCGCCGGAGCGTGGGCACCGACGCGATCCTCGGCGTGCGGAACATGAAGCGGCGCATCGAGGACGAGCGGCTCGAAGCCGGCCGCGACCTCGAGGCCGACCTGAAGGAGGGTCCCGGCGGGATCCGCGACGTGGAGTTTCTCGTGCAGGCCTTCCAGCTCCTGTTCGGCGGGCGCGAGCGCGGCCTGCGCACGGGCAACGTGCTGGCGGCGCTCGGCGAGCTCGAGAGACTCGGGCTGCTCGACGGCTCGGTGACCGCCGAGCTGCGCGACGCCTACCTCTGGCTGCGGCGCGCCGAGCACGCGGTGCAGCTGGTCGAGGAGCGGCAGACCCAGATGTTCCCGCGCGACGCGGCCGGCCAGCTCGGCCTGGCGCGGCGGCTCGGCTATCCCGCGCTCGAGGCGGCGCACGCGCGCGACGCGCTGCTCGACGATTGGACGCGCGTGCGCGCGCGGGTCCGGACCCACTTCGAGAACCTGGTGCTGGTGGCCCGCGATGCCGATGTCACTTGAGGCGCGGCTGCAGGCGGCGCTCGCTGACTCGCCGCTCGCCTCGCGCCTGGCCAACGCCGCCGCGCCGCTGGTCGAGCGGCGCTCGAACGACGCCGCGGCGAAGACACTCGACGGCGCGGCGCTGCGCGGCGTGGCGCGCGCCGTGGCCGCGAGCCCCGAGTCGGCGCGCTATCTCTCGCTGCGGCCCGAGCTCCTGGCGCGGATCGTCGCGCTCGAGCCCGGCTCGCTCGAACGGCGCGCAGCCGAGCTCGACCGCGCCCCCCTGCCCGATGCAGCCAGCGCGCGCGAGGCGTTCCTCGACTCACTCCGCCTCTTGCGGCGCGACGAGGTCTTGTTCGCGGCCTGCGCGCACCTGGGCGGGCTGGCCTCGTTCGACCAGGTCTCCAGCTTCCTCTCGCGGCTCGCCGAGACCTGCGCGCAGCGCGCGCTCGAGGCTGCCGAGGGCCGGACGAGCGGCTTCTTGCTGGCGGTGCTCGGCATGGGCAAGCTCGCGGGCCGCGAGTTCACGTATCACTCCGACCTCGACGTGATCTTCCTGTTCCGCGGCGACGAGGTGGCCGACGCGTTCCCGCCCTCGCGCATCGGCCAGCGCTGGATCAGCACGCTCGCGACCATGACCGCCGCGGGCTACGCCTACCAGGTCGACTCGCGGCTGCGTCCGTCCGGCCAGCAGGGGGCGCTGGTCACGACTTACGAGGCGTTCGCGCGCTACCAGGTCGAGCAGGCCGCGACCTGGGAGCACGTGGCGCTGCTGCGCGCGCGCGCCGTGGCCGGCGACCAGGAGCGTGCACAGGCGGCGCTGGAGGAGATCCGGGAGCGCATCGCCCGCCAGGCGCCCAACCCCTGGAAGTATCTCGCCGACATGCGCGGCCGGGTCGTGGCCGAGCGCGGTGCCGAGGACGAGAAGAGCGCGGCGCTCAAGGCCGGCCGCGGGGGCATCATGGACGTGGAGTTCCTGGGCGCGGGCGCCCTGCTCGAGCGCGGGCTGCAGCTCGGCGGCGAGTCACTGCCCGCGGTGCCGGCCATGCTGCGCGCCGCGGCGTCCGGGCCGGCGCTCGAACGCCTGCTGCTCGACTACGCGTTGCTGCGCCAGGTGGAAGCGTGCGCACGCTGGCTCGCCGGGCGGGCCGTGGAGTCGATCGCGCGCAGCGGCGAGGCAGCGGCCTGGCTGGCCGACCTGGTCACGCCCGAGCAGCCACCCGAGCGGGTCGGCGCGCGCATCGCCGCGGCGCGCGCGCGCATCGCGGAGTCATTCGAGCGGGTCTGCGCCAAGGAGACGATCGAGGCGATCGCGCCGTGAGCGACGAGGTGCTGCGCCGCGAGCTGCTCTTGCCCGAGAACTCGGCGCGCGCGCTCGAGTTCTTCCGCGCGGCCGGGATCGAGGTCTCGACGCCCGAGGCGCGCGCGGCCTCGCTCGAAGCCATGCTCGCGCGCGTCGAGCCCGGGAGCGACGTCTGGGTCTTCGGCTACGGCTCGCTGATGTGGAACCCGGCCTTCCACCACGTGGAGCAGCGCACTGCGCGCGCGGCGGGCTGGCATCGGCGCTTCTGTCTGTGGAACACCTTCGGCCGCGGCTCGGCCGAGAACCCGGGACTCACGCTGGCGCTCGAGTCGGGCGGCTCGTGTCTGGGGCTCGGGCTGCGCGTCGCCGCGGCGCAGGTGCGCGAAGAGCTCACGCTCTTGTGGAATCGCGAGATGCTCATGGGCTCGTACCTGCCGCGCTGGGTGCGATGTGCAACTCCGGAGGGCCCGGTCGACGCGCTCACGTTCGTCGCGAACCGCGCCAACGAGCGCTATGCCGGCCGCCTGCCGCTGGCCCGCGTGGCCGAGCGCCTGGCGCGCGCGCGCGGCCCGCTGGGCGGCGCGCGCGAGTATCTCGAGCGCACCGTGGCCGAGCTCGAGCGCCACGGCGCGCGCGACGGCGCCATGCACGCGCTTTTGCGTGCCGTGAACGAGGTGACTTGAGCTAGACTGAGGTCATGGCCCTCCCCCTGGCCGCTTGGCTCGCCTCGTGCGCGCTGGCGGCGGCGGCAACCGAGCCCCCGCCCGAGCTTCCGCCCGTCGGGTCCGGCCCCTGCATCGCCTGCCGGGGACCCGCCTCGGACCCCAAGACCGCGTTCTCGCCCGACGATTGGGCGGCGCTCGAGCGCGGCGGCGCGCTCGTCGCCACGCCCGAGCGCGAGGCCAGCGAGCACGATCTGCGCGCGCGCTCCACGGGCGCCGCGCTCGTGCCGCGGCCGCCGAGCGAGGTCTGGGCGGTGCTCACGGACTTCGAGCGTTGGCCGAAGTTCATGCCGCTCTTGCGCGAGACTCATGTCGAAAAGCGCGACGGCGCGCGCGCCTGGGTCGCCCAGAAGTTCCGCGTCTGGTTCTACCCCATGCAACACACCACGGTGTACGAGCTCGAGCCCGGCGACGGCCGGCTCGACTGGCGGCTCGACCCCTCCCTGCCCCACGACCTTGCGTCGAGCGAAGGCCACTGGGAGCTCGTGCCCGCGGATGGCGGCAGCGCGACGCTCGTGAGATACGAGGCGCGCATGAGCGCCGGCCGCGCGGTCCCGGCATTTCTCGAGCGCATGCTGCGCGAGCGGTCGCTCGGGCAGATGCTCGACGCCCTGAAGAGCGAGGTCGTCCGGCGCTATCCGAAGGGCTGAAGCGCTCGTCTGTCGGGTCAGTGCTCGGGGACCAGCACCGAGTGGATCGACTCGTCTCCCGGCACCTCGCGCGCCAGGGTCCGGATCGCGAGCGCGGCGTCGGCCAGGGCGAAGTCGTGCGTGTGCATGCGGGCGATCGGCGTGCTCTGTGACTCGATCAGGCGGATGGCGTTCCGGTAGGCCGACGACGTGACCCCGATCGCGCCCGAGATGCGGATCTCCTTCATCACGATCTTGTCGGACACGAACTGCGGCACCGGCTGGAAGCCCTTCACGCCGGCCAGCACCACCCGCCCGCCCGCGGCCACGTAGTCGAGCGACGCCGCCACCGGCTCGAGCGCGTACGACGACACGTCGAGCACCACGTCGGCGCCGCGGCCGCCCGTGAGCTCGCGGATGCGCCGGCGCGCGTCCTCGGCCTCGACGTCGATCGTGTGCGTCGCGCCGAACTCGCGCGCCAGCGCGAGCTTCTTCGCGTCGGCGGCGAGCCCGGTCACGATGATCGTTCCCGCCCCGGCCGCGCGCGCCGCGAGCACCGCTGCCAGGCCCCGCTGACCCGGGCCCAGCACCACCAATGTCTCACCGGGGCGCAGCTCGGGGATCTCGACCGCCCAGCGGAAGCCCGCGCCCAGCGGGTTGAACATGGCCGCGAGCGCGGCGGGCAGCTCGCTCGAGACCTTGTGCACCACGCTGTTCGGGTGCAGCCACATGTACTGCGCGTACGCCCCGTACAGGCCGGGTGACTCGCTGAGCGGCACGTAGGAGTAGATCTTGCGCCGCTCGCACAGGTGCGAGCGGCCGGCCAGACACGCCGCGCAGAAGCGGCACGAGATCATGTTCTCGACCGCGACCCGGTCACCCAGGTCGACGCCCCAGCGCGCCGCCGCGCGCTCGCCGATCGCGGCGATCCGGCCCAGCGGCTCGTGGCCGGGAATCACCGGCACCGGCGTGCGCAGCACGCCTGCGAACTGCTCGTAGTCACTCCCGCAGATGCCGCAGACCTCGACGCGCAGCAGCGCGCTGTCGGCGTCGATCGGCGGGATCGGCAGCTCGCGCGGCTCGAGCGCGCGCGGGCCGGTCTGGACCATGGCGAAGGTGCGCTTGGGCGGCGCCTCGCGGGTCATGCCGAGCCGCGGAACTTCCCGAAGTCGGGCGCGCGCTTCTCGTTGAAGGCAGTGACGCCCTCGCGCGCCTCGGGCGTATTCACGAACAGCTCGAGTGAGTCGAAGGCCAGCTGACCGATACCCGCGATCACCTCGCTGTCCGCGTTGAACGAGTGTTTCAGTACCTTCAGCGCGGTCGGGCTCTTGGCGAGCATCTCGTCGGCCCAACGCCGCACCTCGGCGCGCAGCTCGGCCTTGGGCACCACCTTGTTCACCAGCCCCCAGCGCTCCATGGTGGCGGCGTCGTACTGGCGGCACAGGTACCAGACTTCGCGCGCGCGCTTCTCGCCCAGGATGCGCGCGAGATAGGCGCTGCCGAAGCCGGCGTCGAACGAGCCCACGCGCGGCCCGGCCTGGCCGAAGCGCGCGTGGTCGGCCGCGATCGTCAGGTCGCACAGCACGTGCAGCACGTGGCCGCCGCCGACCGCGACGCCGTTCACCATCGCGATCACGGGCTTGGGAATGTCGCGGATCACGCGGTGGAGTGTCTCGACCTCGAAGATGCCGGTCTCGGTGGGGCCGTAGTCGCCGGTCTCGTTGCGCTGCTTCTGGTCGCCGCCAGCGCAGAAGGCCTGGTCGCCCGCGCCGGTGAGCACGACCACCCCCACCGACGCGTCCGCCCAGGCCGCCTTGAAGCAGCGCAGGAGCTCGTCCACGGTCCGGCCGCGGAAGGCGTTGTAGCGCTCGGGCCGCTGGATGGTGATCCAGGCGACGCCGCGCTCGAGCTCGTAGCGCACGTCGGTCAGCTCGCGTAGCTCCATCGTGTCTCCTTGGCGGCGATTATGGCTCGCCGAGCGCGCTCAGTGCTTCGCGGGCGGAGTGCGCGTAGTCGGCGGGCAGGCCCGGCAGTCCGAGCACGGCGCGCAGGTCGGCGCGCGCCTCGTCCGTGCGGCCCAGCGCGGAGAGCGCCGCGGCCCGGTTGAAGCGCGCGGGCACGTTGCCCGGCCAGCGCGCGACCACCGGATCGAGCACCGCGACGGCGCGCGCGAAGTCGCGGGCCTGCACGAGCGCGGCGGCGTAGTTCACGGGGATGTCGGGGTCATCGGGCCGGGCGGCCCAGGCGCGCGCGTATCTCGCCAACGCCTCGTCGACGTGGCCGGCCTGCTGCAGGCGGTTCGCGGAGTTGTTGTTGGCGTCGGGGTGACTCGGATCGAGCGCGAGCGCTCGCGCGTACTCGCCGTCGGCCTCCGCGTCGCGCCCCAGGCGCTCGAGCGCGATGCCCCGGCCGGCGTGGGCGTCGGCCAGCCCGGGGTCGAGCTCCAGCGCGCGGTCGTACTCGACGAGCGCCCGGGTCGGGAGGCCGCGCTTGCGCAGCGCGTCGGCCAGCCGGGAGTGAGCCGGCGCGAAGTCCGGGTCGGCGGCGACCGCGGTCTCGAGCTCGGCCTGCGCTTCGTCGAGCCGGCCCGCGTCGAGCAGCGCCGCGCCCACGCCGTAGTGAGTGAGCGCGCGGCCGCTCGTCTCGCCGATCGGCCAGTACGCGAACAGCGCCAGCACGGCGCCGGCGGCGAGCCAGCGCGCCCCCGCGCTCCAGTCGGGCGGCTCACCCGCGAACGCGCGCCACAGGGCGAGCGCTCCTGCCGCGCCCAATGGCACGAGCGGCGGCACCAGCACCCAGCGGTAGCGCGCGAACACGTAGAAGAGCGCAACGCTGGCCGCGAGCACGAGCGCGAGCACGGGCAAGAGCCAGATCCGCCGCCAGTCACGCCGCCACGCGAGCGCACCGACCAGCGCCAAGGGCGCCAGCACGCCGAACGAGCCGGGCACGCGCAGCACGCGCAGCAAGAGAGACACCTCGGTGTAGGCCTCGATGCCCTCGGTGTCCGGGATCTCGGCCGCGTTCCACACCAGCCGCGCCTTGCGCGCCAAGAGCTCCAGCCACTCGCCCGGTGACTCGCGCACGAAGGCGAGCGCCCGGTCGCGCCAGTAGTCCGAGACCTCCGCCGGACCGAGCTCGCGCCCCAGGGCAGCGACCGCGAGATCGTGCGCGTCCTGTCGCTCGTAGCGCGCGCTGCCGCGGCCGGGTCGCAGCGGCTCGTAGCGGCCCGACGCGCCCGGATGGTTCCCGATCCACAGGTTCGGCCCGGCCTGCGCGGTGGTCACGAGGAAGCGGCCGCCGAGCGCGTGGTTGCGCAGCGCGACCGGCCCGAGCACGGCCGCGAGACCCAGCAAGAGCGCGCCCACCGCGGCGGCGCGCCGCGGGAGTGAGTCGGCCGGGCGGGCCAGCCCGAGCCAGAGCGCGACCACGGGCACCGCCACCAGCGCGTTCTCGCGCGAGAGCGCGAGCCCGCCGAGCAGCAGCCCGGCCGCGAGACCGGCCCCCACACTGCTCTGGGTCAGCGCGCGCGCGCACACGAGCAGGAGGGCCGAGAGCAGCGCGCCGTCGAGCGCCGGCTTCTGGATCAGCCCGTCGAAGTAGATCGCCGGCGCGTAGAACGCGAGCCCGAGCCCGGCCGCGAGCCCGATCGCGCGGTCGAAGAAACGCTCCGCCGCGCGCCCGATCCAGACGCAGGCGAGCGCGCCCAGAGCCGCCTGCACCAGCCGCGGCCCCCAGGTCTGGGAGCCCGTGACCCGCAGCACCGCGGCCAGGAAATATGGATAGAGCGGCGCCTGGTAGAACACCTCGTGGCCCAGCCAGTCGCCGCCCGCGATCTGGCGCGCCCAGTCGAGATAGGTCCGGGCGTCGCCGATCGGTGTCGAGAACAAGAGCGTCCGGTGCCACTCGGCGAGGTAGGCCGCGCGCAGCGTGAGCGCCACGCCGAACACCGCCCCCCAGGTCGCGCGCCGCGCTGCTCCGCTCGAATCCACTGCCGCGGAGCCTACCGTGGTGCACACTGGTGCGCGATGCGCAGCGACGTCGTGGGCAGCCTGCTCCGGCCCGAGTATCTGAAGCGCGCCTGGGACGCGCGCGAGTCGGGCGAGCTCGCGCCGGCCGAGTACAAGGCGGTCGAGGACCGCGCGGTGGACGAGGCGGTCGCGCTCCAGAGCGGCGCCGGCCTCGACGCAGTCACCGACGGCGAGGTGCGCCGCTACGCCTTCTACGGGCACCTGGTCGACAGCGTGCAGGGCTTCGAGCGCCAGGGCGGCTGGGCGATCGCGTTCCGCGACGAGGCCGGCGAGGAGACCCGCCTCGAACGGCCGGTCGTGGTCTCGCGGCTGCGCCGGCTGCGGCACCTGTGCGCCGAGGAGTTCACCTACCTGCGCGCGCGCACCGACCGGGTCGCGAAGGTCACTCTGCCCAGCGCCCAGCAGGCGGCGGCCTACTTCGACCCCGAGAAGTCGGCCGGCGCCTACGCGACGATCGACGCCTATCTCGCCGACGTGGTCGACATCTTGCGCGAGGAGGTCGCCGAGCTCGCGCGCCTGGGCTGTCGCTACGTGCAGATCGACGCGCCGCAGTACGCGGGCCTGCTCGACCCGGCGATCCGGGCCGGCTACGAACGCCGCGGCAGCGACCCGGACCGGCTGCTCGAGCGCTGCATCGAGCTCGACAACGCGGTGATCGGCAGTCACCCCGGAGTCACCTTCGGCCTCCACCTGTGCCGCGGCAACAACGACTCGAAGTTCTACGCCAGCGGCGGCTACGACCCGATCGCCGCGCGCGTGTTCCAGGGCACGCGCTTCCAGCGCTTCCTGCTCGAGTACGACGACGCGCGCTCGGGCGGCTTCGAGCCGCTGCGGCTCGTGCCCGATGACCGCACGGTGGTGCTGGGCCTGGTGACCACCAAGAAGCCCGCGCTGGAGAGCGCCGAGTCACTCGTGCGGCGCATTCGCGAGGCCGCGCGCTTCGTGCCGCTGGAGCGGCTGGCGCTCTCGCCGCAGTGCGGCTTCGCCTCGACCATGCGCGGCAACCGCCTGAGCGACGCCGACCAGCGCGCCAAGCTCGCGCGCGTGGCCGAGGTCGCGCGCGCGGTGTGGCCGAGCTGAGTCAGGGCGCGAGCCCCGCGGCCTCCGCAGCCTGCTCGAGCTCGCGCAGCGCCTCGGGGTCCAGGTTGCTGCGGAAGCGCAGGCGCGGGAAGCGCGCGTTCGTGCGCTCGAGCCCCTGCGGCAGGCGCGCCACGAGATAGCGGCGGAGGTCGACGCGCGCGAGAAACAGCTCGCCGCGGCTCTGCGCCAGGCTCGCGACCTGCTCCACGAACCCGGGCTGGGTCACGTCGAGCAGCAGATGCACGTGGTCCGAGGCCCAGAGCTCGACGCCCCGCGCGCGCGCCTCGTCGAACCGGGCGTACTTGCCGTGCGCCATGATCTCGGGCTGGACGAAGGACGAGTGCGCGACGCGTGCATCGGTGAGTCCCAGCCGGTCGAGCGTGCGCAGGCGCGAGTAGTACGGGATCGCGCCCACGCAGTCGACCGCCACGTACGCGTCCGCGGGCAGGCGTCCTTGGGTCACCAGCTCGGCCAGTGCCCTGCCCTCGCTCGCCACGCCCTGGAGGAAGAGCGCGTGCTCCTCCTGGCGGATCCCGATGAACTGGCGCGTGAGTGACTGCAGGAGCGCGCGGTGTTCCTCGGCGATCGCTCGCAATCCGGGAAGCCGGTACAGCAGGGTCTGGTCGGGGTCGAGGAAGTTCCCGCCGATCTCCCCAGGCATGCGCGCCCACAGACCCGGATAGCCGGCCAGATACACCTGCGGGAACTGCTGGTGCGAACGCAGCGGCAGCTCGACCAGCGCGCCCGACACGAGCGCGAGCGCAGCCCAGACACCCGCCGCCGCGCGCGCCGAGCGCGCGAGCTCGAGCGCGCCCGCCCCGATCAGGAGATACGCGAACGGGAAGTACAGGTCGAAGGGCCGGTACTCGAAGTGGTCGCCGCCGATCGACATCACGTAGAGGGCGTGCGGCACGCTGACTGCCAGGAACAGCACGGGCACGAGCGCCCGCCCGCGGCGCGCGAAGTGAGCCACGCCCGCCACGAGGAACGGCAGCCACAGCACGAGCCCGTACTCGAGCGCGAAGGCCGCGCCGTAGCGCAGGCCCGCGTCCCACCAGAGCCGGCCGTCGACCTTGGCGTAGTACGTGTTGGGGAGCCACTCGCCGTAGTAGCTGGAGCGGAAGAGCAGCTGACCGCCGACGGCCAGCGCGTACAGCCCCGCCGAGCTCGCGAGCCAGCCGAGCCGCTCGCGCCAGCGCCGCGCGCGAAAGAGCGTGGCGGCCCCGAGCGCGCAGCCCGAGATCAGGAGCCCGTCGGGACGCGTGAGTGTGGCGAGCGCGAAGAGCAGCGCCGCTCCCGGGGCCACTCGCGCCGTGCCTGCGCAGAGCCGGCGGTCCTCGGCCAGGAGGCGCAGCACGCCCGCGAACACCAGGAGCTCGAACAGCCGGGTCTCGAGCCCGCTCGTGGCCCAGACCGCCACGCTGCGGGTGGCCGCGAGCAGCGCCAGCGGAAGCAGCGCCCATGCTCGCCGCTCGGCCGGGGTCCACACCCAGGCGACGCCCGCCACGAGTGACCCGAGCACGACCGTGGCCGCGAGTGACAAGAGCGGCGCCACGCGCTCGATCGCGAAGCCGGCCGCGTGCGCGCCGGCGAGCAGGAGCACCCACAACAGATCGGTGTAGCCCTCGACCCGTTCGTACCCCGGGTTGAACACGAGCCCGTACCCTTCGGCCAGATTGCGCGCGTAGCGGAACGAGATGTAGGCATCGTCGGTCAGGAACCAGTAGTAGAGTGAGTGCGCGACCAAGAGCGCGAGCGCCGCGACGAACGCGGCCCCGAGCAGGTAGGATCGCCGAGTGAGCCCAGCGTGAAGAAGCCGCTCGTGTTCGGGGTGTCCCTCGCGCTGTTCCTGGTGCTGGCCTGGCGCTTCTTCGATCACACCGTCGACGACGCCTTCATCAGCTACCGCTATGCGCGCAACCTCGCCGAAGGCCAGGGCCTGGTCTGGAACGCCGGGCAGCGCGTGGAAGGCTACACCGATTTCCTGTGGGTGGTGGCGCTGGCCGGGGCGCTCTGCGCGGGCATCGACGCGGAGCTCGCGAGCAAGCTGCTCGGCCTGGCCGCCGGCGCGGCGACCCTGGCCGCCGTGGTGCGCGCCTCGCCGCGCTCCGACAGATACCCCGAAGTCGCCTGGCTCGCGCCGGTGCTCGCCGCAGTGAGTCCGGCGCTTTCGGTCTGGGCCACGGGCGGGCTCGAGACCGCGGCCTTCGCGGCGCTCGTGACCTGGACCGTGGTGCTGGCCCTGCCTGCGCTGGAGGACCAGCCACTGCGGCCGATCTGCGCCGTGCTCGCGGCCGCCGCGGCGCTGACTCGCCCCGAAGGCGTGGGCGTGGCGGCGCTCGTCGCCGGGGGGATCGCGCTGCTGCGGCGGCCGAGACACGAGACGGCACGGACGCTGGCGCGCTTCGGATGGGTGTTTCTGGCGCTCTTCCTGCCGTACTTCTTCTGGCGCTGGAGCTACTACGGCGACCTCTTGCCGAACACCTTCTACGCCAAGGTCGGCTGGAGCGTCTCCCAGCTCGAGCGCGGGCTGCGCTATCTCGCCGCGTTCCTGCGCGAGAGCGGCTACTGGCTGCTGCTGCCGTACGCGGGACTGGTCTGGTGCGAGCGGCGAGCGCGGGCCGCCCTGCTCGGCATGACGGCGCTCGGCTACACCGCCTACGTCGCGGCGGTGGGCGGCGACGGGCTCCCCATGTACCGCTTCCTGGTGCCGGTCCTGCCGCTCTGGTTCTTGCTCGCGGCGGAGGGCCTGGCCGGAGCGCTCGCCCGCTTCGGAGCACGGCGCGGCGCGCGAGCCGCGCTCGGAGCGCTGGCGCTCGGCCTGTGCCTGCGCAGCGCCTGGCCCGCGTTCCAGGGGCCGTCGGCGCACTACGTCGACCAGGACCGGCGCGAGGTCGCCGCCTGGCGCGAGATCGGGCGCTGGTTCGCCGAGCGCGTACCGGCTTCGGCCTCGATCGCGGTGATTCCGGCCGGCGCGCTGCCCTACTTCTCGCGCCTGCGCGCGATCGACATGCTGGGCATGAACGACCGCACGATCGCGCACACCGCGGCGCCGGTCGGCGCGGGCCAGGCGGGGCACGAGAAGTACGACGTCGACTACGTGCTCGCGCAGAAGCCAACCTACGTGCTGGCCGGTGTCTACGGTCTCTCGCCGGTGGCGGTGCCCGCGCAGCAGCTCGTCCGGCCCGACTACCCGGCGGAGCTCCGGCTGCTCGAGTCACCCGAGTTCCGCGCGAGTTACGTGCTGCGGCTCGGGCGCGCCGAGTCGGGCTGGTTCCCGTACTTCGAACGCGCCACCCCCTGACGGGCGGGCGATGCTACGCTCGTTGGCGACATGGCTCCTGCCCCCGACGCGGCGCTCTCGCTCCCGCTCGTTCGCGACCAGCGCGGCCGGCCGCTGCACGACCTGCGCATCTCGGTCACCGACCGCTGCAACTTCCGCTGCCCGTACTGCATGCCGGCCGAGATCTACGGCGAGCGCTACGAGTTCCTGCCCAAGCGCGAGATCCTGTCCTTCGAGGAGATCGAGCGCCTGGCGCGCGCGTTCGTGCGCCTGGGCGTGCGCAAGCTGCGGCTTACGGGCGGCGAGCCGCTGCTGCGCCACGAGCTGTGGCGCCTGGTCGAGAGACTCGCGGCGCTTCCCGATCCACCCGACCTGGCGCTCACGACCAACGGCTATCTGCTGGCCGGCCAGGCGCAGGCGCTGGCCGATGCCGGCCTGCGCCGGGTCACGGTGAGCCTCGACTCACTCGACCCGCAGGTTTTCGCGCGCATGAACGGCATGGGCTTCCCGGTCGAGCGCGTGCTGGAGGGCATCGAAGCGGCGCGCCGCGCGGGCCTCGCGCCGCTGAAGCTCAACTGCGTGGTGCAGCGCGGCGTGAACGACCATACGCTGATCGACCTGGCCGCGCGCTTCCGCGGCACGGGCGCGATCGTGCGCTTCATCGAGTTCATGGACGTGGGCACGCTGAATCACTGGAACCGCGGCGACGTGCTCTCGGCGCGCGACATCCGCGACCGCATCCACGCCGCCTTTCCGCTCGAGCCGGTCGCGTCGAGCTACCGCGGCGAGGTCGCGCGCCGCTACCGCTACGCCGACGGCCAGGGCGAGATCGGCATCATCTCGTCGGTCACGCAGCCGTTCTGCGGTGACTGCACGCGCGCGCGGCTGTCGGCCGACGGCCATCTGTTCACGTGTCTGTTCGCGACGCGCGGCGTGGACCTGAAGACGCCGCTGCGCTCGGGTCTCTCCGACGCCGGCCTCTCTGCCCTGCTCGCCGACCTGTGGCGCGCGCGCGCCGACCGCTACTCGGAGGAGCGCGCCGCAGAGACCTCGGGCCGCGAAAAGATCGAGATGTTCCGGATCGGGGGCTAACCTCCGCCCGCGCCATGGAGCCGAAGGTCACCGAGATCGCCCGCGCCGTGCGCGCGGCGGGCGGCCGCGCGCTGCTGGTCGGCGGCTACGTGCGCGACCGGCTGCGCGGCGAGGAGTCGAAGGACTACGACATCGAGGTCTACGGCCTCGAGCTCGCGGCGCTGCAGCGGGTGCTCGGACGTTTCGGCGAGGTGATCGCGATCGGCCGCGCCTTCGGCGTGCTGCAGGTGAAGGGGCTGGGGATCGACTTCTCGCTGCCGCGCCGCGACAGCAAGGTGGCCGCGGGTCACAAGGGCTTCGCGATCGAGTTCGATCCCGGCCTCGACTTCGCGACCGCGGCGCGCCGCCGCGACCTCACGATCAACAGCATCGGCCTCGATCCGCTGACCGGAGAGCTGCTCGACCCGCACGGAGGGCGCGCCGACCTGGCCCGGCGCGCGCTGCGCGCGACCGATGCGAGTCACTTCTCGGAGGACCCGCTGCGCGGCCTGCGCGTGGCGCAGTTCGCGGCGCGCTTCGAGATGACTCCCGACGCGGAGCTCGAGGCTCTGTGCCGCGCGCTCGATCTCTCGGAGCTCTCCGCCGAGCGCGTGCTCGAGGAGTGGCGGAAGCTGCTCTTGAAGGGCGTGCGGCCCTCGCTCGGCACCGAGTTCCTGCGCCGCACGGACCTCTTGCGCTTCACGCCCGAGCTGGCGGCGCTGGTCGGCGTGCCTCAGGACCCGGAGTGGCACCCCGAAGGAGACTGCTGGGTGCACAACCAGCTCGTGATCGACGAGGCCGCGCGCCTGCGCGACGGCGGCCCGGACGATCCGGCGCTGATGTTCGGGGCGCTGCTGCACGACGTGGGCAAGCCGCCCACCACGGTGACCGAGGACGGCCGCGTGCGCTCGCCGAGCCACGACGTTCGCGGCATCGAGCTGGCGCAAGCGTTCCTCGTGCGCATGCGCGCGCCCAGCGAGCTCGTGACTTGTGTCTCGGCGCTGGTCGAGCATCACCTGGCGCCCGCGCTCTACATCAAGCAGGGCTCCACGGCCAGGGCCTACCGGCGGCTCGCGCGCAAGCTCGGCGCCGCCGGCGCTTCGGCCGAGCTCTTGGTGCGCGTCGCGCGCGCCGATCACTGGGGGCGCACGACCGACGAGGCGCTGCGCCGGGTGTTTCCCGCGGGCGACGAGTTTCTCGCGCGCGCGCGCGAGCTCACCATCGAGCGCCGGCCGCCCCAGGACGCCGTGCTCGGGCGCCACCTGATCGCCCGCGGTCTCCAGCCTGGGCCGCTGTTCGGCGTGCTGCTCGAGCGCTGCCGGGAGATCCAGGACGAGACCGGCTGGAGTGACCCGGAGCGCATCCTGGACCGGGCGCTGGCGGACGGGAGTCAGCTTCCCAGCTGACTCGCCCCGACTCACGAAGGCCGCTTCGCGCGCCGATGAGTCGAGCATGAACAAGCTCACGCGCGTGCTGCTCACGCTGGCGGGTGCAGGGGTCACCCTGCTGGCGATCTACGCCCTGTTCGCAAGCTGGCAGCCCACGCCGGAAGCCATCACGATGCAGGAGTTCCGGAGCTACGTCGGCGGCAAGCACATCACGGCCATCGAGCAGCATGCGCACGATTTCGACGTCACTTTCCGCAACGGCGCCACACGCCGCGTGGTCGGACGGCTCGAGGAAGAGCTCGCCGACGAGCTCGACCATCAGGGCGTCCAGATCACCGAGGTCAGCGAGTCTCAGGACAGCGGTGTCTGGAGCGCGCTCCTCACGTCCTGGATGCCGCTGCTCGTGTTCATGGCCGTCTTCTTCTTCTTCATGAAGCGCAGCGGCGGCAATGTCTTCGCACTGCGGCGCAGCAAGCACCGGACCGTGAAGGAGCGCCCGAAGGTGCGCTTCGCGGACGTCGGCGGCTGCGAGGAGGCGAAGCGCCAGCTCGGCGATCTCGTGGACTTTCTCGCCAACCCCAAGCGCTGGACCGCCGCGGGCGTGCGCGCACCGCGCGGCGTCCTGCTCGAGGGGCCACCGGGCTGCGGCAAGACACTGCTCGCGCGGGCGCTCGCCGGCGAGACCGGAGCGAGCTTCCTCACGGTCGCCGGGTCGGAGTTCGTCGAGATGTTCATCGGGGTCGGCGCCGCGCGCGTGCGCGACCTGTTCGAGAGCGCGGCGAAGGCGGCCCCGGTCGTGATCTTCGTGGACGAGCTCGACGCGATCGGCCGCCGCCGGAACTCGGGCATCGGCTTCGCCAACAGCGAGCTCGAGGCGACGCTGAACCAGCTGTTGGTGAGCCTGGACGGCTTCCAGCCCACCGATCGCGTGGTGGTGCTCGCGGCGACGAACCGCGCCGACATCCTCGACCCGGCGCTGGTACGCGCGGGCCGCTTCGACCGGCGGCTGCGCGTGCCCCTGCTGTCGCGCGACGCGCGCCTGCAAGTGCTCGAGATCCACACCCGCGGGAAGTCACTCGCCGCCGAGGTCTCGCTGCCCGCGCTCGCGGACTGCACCGACGGCTGGACCGGCGCCGAGCTGGAGACGCTGGTGAACGAGGCCGGCCTGCTCTCCCTGCGCCGCACGCGCGAGCTCGGCGACGCGGCGATCTCGGTGCGCTCCGAGGACTTCGCGCGCGCGCTGACGCAGCCCGCGGAGGGCTCGCCGATGACGCCGCTCGAGACCACGCTGATCGAGTCCGCGCTGAAGCTCTGCGAGCCCGTGGGTGCGGCGCGCTTGCGTGTCGCGCTCGTGGACGGCAGCTCGCTCGAGGGCGACCTGGTCTGGGCCGACTCCGGCTTCTTGAAACTGCGGCGCGCATCGGGAGATACTCTGGTGCCCAAGCGCCAGGTGCGCACGATCGAGTCACTCGACGCGGAGCCCGCGAAGCTCCGGCTGACCGCGCCATGACTCCCGACGACCTGCTCGACCGGCTGCGCACGTTCGTGCCCGTGCTGCTCTCGCTCTCGGTGCACGAGTGGGCGCACGCCTACGCGGCCTTCCGCCTGGGCGACGACACCGCGGCGCGCATGGGGCGCATGACGTTGAACCCGATCGCGCACATCGACCCGGTGGGCACCCTGCTCCTGCCGCTGCTCGGCGTGCCGTTCGGCTGGGCGAAGCCCGTGCCGGTGAATCCGGTGCGCTTCGACCGCAGCGTGAGCATGGGCACCGGCATGGCGATCACGGCCGCGGCCGGCCCGGCCAGCAATTTCGTGCTCGCGGCCCTGTCGCTGCTCGTCCTGGGCGCGATGCACCACTTCGGAGCGCTTCAGCCCGGGCTCCTGCACCTCTTCGTCACGCTCGCGATCGTCAACGTGAGCCTGGGCGTGTTCAACCTGTTCCCAATTTCGCCGCTCGATGGCAGCCGCATCGCCGAGGCGTTCGTGCCCTATGGCTGGCGCTCGGCCTGGGACGCGTGGGCCTCCGCGGGACCCTTCCTGCTGTTCGCGCTGATCGCGGCTCCGCGGCTGCTCGGCGTGTCGCTCTTGGCCTGGCCCATGGCGGGGCTGATGTCGCTGCTCTCGGCGATCTTCCGCTGAGACTCAGATCCGGCCGCGCTGCTCGAGCAAGCGGATCACGCGGTCGACGCAGGCCTCCACGTCGAGCTCGTGCGTGGGCAGCACCAGATCCGGCGCGCCCGGCACGTCGTACGGCGCCGAGACACCTGGGAAGCGCGGGATCTCGCCCGCCTCGGCGCGCGCGTACATGCCGCCCGTGTCGCGCGCGCGCGCGACCTCGAGCGGCGCGGAGAGATACACCTCGAGATAGCGCTCGGCGCCGACCGTCTCGCGCAGGCGCGCGCGCACGTCGGCGCTGGGCGCCACGAACGCACAGATCGAGATCAGGCCCACCTCGTTGGCGAGCTTCGCGACTTCGGCCGCACGGCGCAGGTTCTCCGAGCGCTCGACCTCGCTGAAGCCGAGATCGCGGCTGATGCCCAGGCGCATGTTCTCGCCGTCGAGCGCCAGGGCCTGGTGACCCGAGTCGAACAGCCGCCGCTCGAGCGCGAACGCCAAGCTCGACTTGCCCGCACCCGTGAGTCCGGTGAGCAGGATCGTGGTCGGCTTCTGGCCGAGCTGCTGCGCGCGCTCCTCGTCGGACACCCGGCTGGTCTTGCGCCGCAGGAGGTCGCTCGCCGGCTCGGCCTCCCAGAACGAGCGCCCGCGCTCCGCCCCGGACTGGCGCTGCAAGATCATGCCCGCGCCCACGGTGCCGTTCGTGATCCGGTCGATCACCACGAACGCGCCCGTGGCGCGGTTGCGCGCGTAGGCGTCGAACGGGATCGCGCGCGCGAGCGAGAGCTGCACGCGCCCGACCTCGTTCAGCGAGAGACCCGCAGCGGGCTTCTGCTCGAGCGTGTTCACGTCGACCGAGTAGCGCACCTGCGCGATCTGGCCTGCGACCAGGTTGTGGGTGTGCTTCACGAAATACTGCCGGCCCACCGAGAGCGGCTCCTCCGACATCCAGACCAACATGGCCTCGAAGTCGCGCTCGATGCGGGGCAACGCGCCGGGAGTCACCAGCATGTCGCCGCGCGACACGTCGATCTCGTCGGCCAGGGTCACGTTCACGGCCATGGGCGCGCTGGCCTCCGGCAGGTCGCCGTCGAAGGTCACGATGCGCGTGACCCGGCTGGTCGTGCCTGCGGGGACCACCTGCACCTCGTCGCCGGGGCGCAGCCGGCCGGCGGCGATCGTGCCCGCGAAGCCGCGGAAGTCGAGGTTGGGCCGGCTGACCCACTGCACGGGCAGGCGCAGGTCGGTGAGTCGCGAGTCCGAGCCCACGTGCACCGTCTCGAGATAGTCGAGCAGCGGCGCGCCGTGGTACCAGGGCAGGTTCGCGCTGCGCTCCACCACGTTGTCGCCCTTGAGCGCAGACAGCGGCAGGAAGTGGATGTCGGGCAGGTCGAGCTTGGTCGCGAACGCCTCGTAGTCGGCGCGGATCCGGTCGAACACCGCCTGCGACCAGCCCACGAGGTCCATCTTGTTGACCGCGACCACCACGTGGCGCAGGCCGAGCAGCGCCACGATGAACGAGTGTCTGCGCGTCTGCGGCAGCACGCCCTTGCGCGCGTCGATCAGGATGATCGCCAGCTCGCAGGTCGACGCGCCCGTGGCCATGTTGCGCGTGTACTGCTCGTGACCCGGGCAGTCGGCGATGATGAACTTGCGCTTCTCGGTCGAGAAGTAGCGGTAGGCGACGTCGATCGTGATGCCCTGCTCGCGCTCGGCCTTCAGGCCGTCGAGCAGGAGCGCCAGGTCGATCTCGCCGCCGGTCGTGCCCTCCTTCTTCGAGTCACGTTTCACCGCGGCGAGCTGGTCCTCGTAGATCAGCTTGGAGTCGTGCAACA
>DATKAO010000041.1 GCA_035498015.1 Myxococcota bacterium | reverse complement strand
CGTCGGGCTCAAGCACCGCTACGGCTACATGGCGGGCCTGGGGGGCGACATCCCGAACGAGTTCGGCAAGCGGCTGATCAAGTACGACCTGCAGTCGGGCAAGTCGCAGGAGTGGGTGACGAGCGGCGCGGGCGAGCCCGTGTTCGTGCAGACCGGCCACGCCGAGGACGAGGGCTACGTGCTCACCTTCGTCTACGACCCGGCGACGAACACGAGCGACCTGGTGATCCTCGACGCGCAGAACTTCGCCAAGGGCCCGGTCGCACGCGTGCACCTGCCGGTGCGCGTGCCCTACGGCTTCCACGGCAGCTGGATCGCCGACTAGCGCGGCTTCCGCGCGAAGAGGACCTCGTGGCTCTCGGCGGGGCGCGCCTCGCCGTGCCCAATCGCACCGGCGTGTCGGGCAGCTTCGTCAACACCGTACTGCGTCACCTTCGATTTGATTCGCGCCGCAGCGGTCGCGAGGCGGCCGCCCCCAGCGCCAGCACCAGCGCTCCGACCGCGAGGGGTGGCAGCGCCGGCACCGATCGCGGGGGATCGGGGGCGCAGCGCAGGTCGCCGCCGCTGTCGAGGGTGTAGCTCGTGCCGGGCGTGATGACGTCGATGCACAGGCGCGCCGTGGAGCCGAAGTCGCTCGAGGAGCTCGCGAAATTGGGGCCGAGCAGGTTGGCGGCGGAGTGGACCTGGGTGAAGAGCTCGAGGCTGATTCCGTAGGGGGCGCCGACCACCGCTTCGATCTCGCCCGTGTCGGATCGAGAGCAGGGCCCGTTCATGTCGGTGCAAGTGAGCTGATCGATCGGAGCCCCCGGAGTGCCCGAGTCGCCGAAGCTGAGCTGCGCGTGGTTCCCCGCCCCTTCCCCGACCAGATCCATCGCGCCGTCGAGATCGAGCCGGACGCGGAGGTGGATCGGCGTTCCCGCTGGAAGGCCGCTTGCATAGAGAACGTCGCGGTACTCGACCCGGCTCTGGCCCGATCCGAAGCCCGAAGTGGCGTTGGGTCCGCCCGCGGGCGCGACAGCGTGCGAGGTCGCGACGGCGCGGAGCATTGCGCCGGCGAAGGTCCCGGGGACCGTCAGCTCGCCCCGCCCCGAGGCGTTGCCGTCCCCCGACGCAGTTCCGATCGCCGCGGTCGCCGCCTGACTGGTGGAGAGGGAAGCGGGGAGCGTTGCAATCGCAATCTGCCCCGTGTCGTACACGGGCGGGAACTCGTTGTCGCTGCCGCCGTCGCTGGCACTCGCTCCGGCGTTGACCACCACCTCGAAGACAGCGGTCCCGTGCGCCCGTAGCGGGAACATCGCGCCCAGCACGGCGCAGAGAAGCAGCGGAGACTGATTCACTACGCACGCGAGTCTGCACATCGTCCACCTCGTCGGGAGCAGGTTTGGGGCCGAGTCATCGTCCAATGGATCGCGCGGGCGGGACATCAACAGTTCTGTGGATGTGTGGCGCGGCCGGTCTCTCTGCCGATGTGTCAGACTCGCTGCGGGGACGAAGCTCGGAGCGCCCGATGGTCCATCCGGCGTCGGTCTTGCTGGTCGAGGACGAGCGGAACGCGAGCGCGCGCGTGCGCGAGGCGCTCGCGTCCGCGCCTTCGCTCCGAGTCGTCGGCACCGCCAGCAGCCTAGCCGAGGCGACCCGGATGCTCGCGGAGACGGCTCCCGATCTGCTGGTCACCGATCTCGGTCTGCCGGACGGCAACGGCATCGAGCTGATCCGGAGCGTGGTCCGGCGCAGGCTGCCGACACTCTGCCTCGTCCACACGGTGTTCGCCGACGACCAGACGGTCTTCGACGCGCTCGAGGCCGGCGCGCTCGGCTACCTCCTAAAGGACGAGAGCCCGCGCGAGCTGCGTCGCTGCACGCTCGAGCTGTTGGCGGGCGGCTCGCCGATGAGCCCGTCGATCGCGCGCAAGGTGCTGGGCAGGTTCCGCGCGCCCGCGCAGGCAGATGCGCCGGAGCAGCCCCGCCTCTCTGCGCGCGAGCGCGAGGTGCTCGAGCTGATCGTCAAGGGCTTCAAATACGACGAGATCGCGAAGCTGCTCGTGATCTCCGCCGCGACCGTGGCGACGCACGCGCAGCACATCTACCGCAAGCTGGCCGTCAACTCGCGCAGCGAAGCCGCCTACGAGGCGGCGCAGCTCGGACTGATCGACCTCAAGACCTAGGCGCCAGCCAGAGCCGCACGCGCGTCCCACCCGCGCTCGAGGCGATCTCGAGGCGGCCGCCGATCGCCTCGGCGCGCCGGCGCATGTTTTCGAGCCCGCGGCCGCGCTCCGGCTCCCCGAAGCCGGCGCCGTCGTCCTGCACCTCAACGAAGGGCGCGACCCCATCGGCCTGGGACGCGTCACCGCTTCGCACCTCGATGCAGCGGGGCCTAGCGTGCTTCACCGCATTCGCAATCGCCTCCTGCAGTACGCGCAGCAGATGGATCGCGTGCTCCGGTCGGATCCGCTGCGCGCTCGCAACGTCGGCAACGCGCCACGAGAACTCGATCCCGGTCCCGTGCACGAGCGACTCGAAACGCGCGCGCAGACTGCCCAGTACCTCGACCAGCTCACGCTCCTCGGCGTCGAGCGAGTCCACGGCAATCCGCAGCTCGCCGAGCGCGCCGCGCAGCGCGTCGGGCATCGCGGCGCTCGCGGACGGCTGGCGCTCGGCGATGGCCAGCGCGCCGACGAGCTGCGCGCCGAGCCCGTCGTGGAGCTCTCGCTGGAGGCGCACCCGCTCGCTGCGGGTCGCCCGTTCGCGCTCGAGAGCCACCACCCGCTCCTGGCTCTCCTCGAGCTCGCGATTGAGCGAGCGCGCCTCCGTCAGGCGTGTGCTCAGGAACAGCACGAGCTGGAGCGCGCTCGCGAACAACAGGGGCGCATGAGAGATCGGAAACAGGGGAACGCCCAGCCAAGGCGACCGGTTCCAGTACAGCGGCAGGTCACTGATAGACAGCAGCGGGCCCGACGCGACCGCCGCCATGAGTAGGCCTGGGCGCGTCAGCCAGGTGGCGACCGCGCCCCCGCGATAATGCAAGAGCAGGTAGCAGATCATAACTCCGCCGTACGCGGCCGCGGCCGCCGCGACCGGGTAGCGCCACGGCGGAGGGCCGAGGGCGAGTGCTGCGAGGACGGCGACCGACGCGAACAGGCCGAGCTCCAACCGCCTGCGCGCGAAGCCGGCCACGCGGTGCATCGCACAGGCGACGCAGCTCGCGCCGGCCGCGACTCCGAGCGGCCAGAGCAGGAAATCAAGCGCGCGCCAGCGCAGGCCGCCGACCCCCAACACGAGGAAGGCCGCCGCCAGCCAGAGCCACTCGCTCCGCCGATCGCTTCGGTAGGGCACCCAGTGCAGCGCAGCGAACCCAAGGGAGAGGAGCGCGAGGAACCCGGGAAGCGCGAGGAGCGCCAGCGGGACGGCGAGTCGCCGTTGAATCTCTTCCGGCTCGCCGACCCAGATGGGTGTCAGGTAGCCGGCGAAGTCGCGCCGCACCTGGATGTGCAGTGCGAGCTCGTTGCGGCCGGTCTTCAGCAGCCAGGCGGGTAGCGAGGCGGAGACGGGCTCGCGTCGCCCCCAGACCGTGTTGGGCGCCAGGCCCTGGAAGCCGATCGAGCGCCCGTTCAGGAAGACCTCGGCTCCGTATCCCGCCTGCGCGACGAGCATCCGCAGCGGGCGATCCGGTATCTCGTCGAGCGTGAACTCCGCCAGGCACCAGACCGGTGCTCCGTCGCCGCGCGGCTGCCAGTCCCACGGGAGCTGGGCGCCGCGCCAGGTGGGCGAGCTCGGGGGTGGCGGCACCGCGTCCTGCGCGTGCGCCAATCGGACGCGGTCGATGCGAACGAGCTCTGTACCCGCGCGAGTCTGCGCACTTGCTCCCGGCGCCAGCTCGAGCAGCGCCCCGCAGGCGAGCGCACAGAGCGCCTGGCGCATCACGTTCCCGTTGCCTTCCTCGCAAGGAGCGGCTCGAAAGTCGGCGGCCATCAGGTCAGACTCGACGAAGCGCGCCGACGCCACGTTCGCGCGCGCGAGGCGGAGCTGCGCGGACGAGAAGTCGACCCGGTCAGCGCGTGCTCGCGCGCGAGCCGTGCCGCGACGGAAACGCCCGCGCCGCAGCCGAGGTCGAGCACGCGCGAGCCCGGCGCGAGCCGCGGCAGCAGCAGCTCGAGATCGGGCCGCTCCTCGCCGGCGCGCGCGGCGGCGAAGGCGGGAGCGCAGCGGTCGTAGCCTTCTCGGACGAGCCTCCGGTAGTCGAGGAGGGATCGTCCGCCGGGAAGCTTCACTCCACGTCGTCCGTCATCAGATTCAGGAGCGCGGGAAGATCTCCCCTGCCAAATACCGCGAACGCGTTCCTCGCGGTCTGAAGGTTTGCTTGATTCGCCATACCAAGTGACCTCCGACAGCGGGCCCGGCGCCGCTCACCCGTACTTGATCACCGTGCGGATCGCCGTGCCCTCGTGCATCCGGTCGAAGGCTTCGTTGATCCGCTCGAGCGGCAGCTCGCCCGTCACCATCTCGTCGAGCTTGATCCTTCCGCTCATGTAGCGGTCGACGAAGCGCGGCAGCTGCGTGCGGCCCTTGGTGCCGCCGAAGGCGGTGCCGCGCCAGGAGCGCCCGGTCACCAGGAGGAACGGGCGCGCGTGGATCTCCTGGCCGGCGGCTGCGACGCCGATCACGACCGACTGACCCCAGCCGCGCTGCGTGCACGCCAGGGCCTGGCCCATGACCTCGACGTTGCCGATGCACTCGAACGAGTAGTCGACGCCGCCGTCGGTCGACGAGACGATCGCGGCCACGACGTCGGGTGTCTCGCTCGGGTTCAGGAACTCCGTGGCGCCGAGCTCTTTCGCGAGCTGGAACTTCCGCGGGTTGGTGTCGATGCCGATGATGCGCTCCGCGCCCGCGAGCACCGCGCCCTGGATCACCGACAGCCCGATCCCGCCCAGCCCGAACACCGCGACGCTCGACCCGGGCTCGACCTTCGCGGTGTGAAGCACCGCGCCGATGCCCGTGGTGACTCCGCAGCCGAGCAGGCAGATCCGCTCGAGCGGCGCATCGCTGCGCACTTTCGCCAGCGCGATCTCGGGTACGACCGTGTACTCCGCGAAGGTCGACGTGCCCATGTAGTGGTGCAGCGTCTTGCCGCGCGCGCGCAGCCGGCTGGTCCGGTCGGGCATGAGCCCCTTGCCCTGCGTCTCGCGGATCCGCACGCACAGGTTGGTCTTGCCCGACAGGCAGTACCTGCACTCCCGACACTCGGGGATGTAGAGCGGAATGACGTGGTCGCCCGCGGCGAGCGTGCGCACGCCCGCGCCGACCTCGACCACCTCGCCCGCGCCCTCATGGCCGAGCACCACGGGGAATAGGCCCTCGGGGTCCTTGCCCGAAAGTGTGTAGGCGTCGGTGTGACACACTCCGCTGGCGGCCAGCTTGACCAGGCACTCGCCCGCGCGCGGCCCTTCGAGCTCGATCTGCTCGATCTCGAGCGGCCGCCCCGCTTCCCATGCAACCGCACCATTAACTCTCACGGCGCGATTATACGCAGCCCGACACCGGCCTTTGACCGAACTTTGACCGCTGAGGCGGCGCGACCCACCGGGGTTGCCGCTAGGATCTCGGGCGGATGTCAGCCCCGGTCTCGGTCGACGCGCCCGCAGTCCCGGAGGACGGGCCGAGCATCACGCAGGTGATCGAGGTCCTGCCCGACGGCGTGTACGACAACCCGACGGCGCTCGGGCTGGCCTACTTCGCGCGCGACCTCGCGATCTACGCGGCGATAGTCACTGCGCTCCTGTTCGTCGACAACCCGTTCCTGCTCGTGCCGCTCTGGGCGCTGGCGTCGCTGGGCATCAGCGCGCTCTTCATCGTGGGCCACGACTGCGCGCACGGCGCGCTGTTCAAGAGCCGCCGGCTCGGCTACGTGATCGGTCAGCTCTCCATGCTGCCGTCGCTGCACGTGTACGAAGCCTGGGTCTACGGCCACAACCGCATCCACCACGGCCACACCGTGCGCGAGGTGATGGACTACGTGTGGCACCCGACGAGCCCCGAGGGCTACCGCGCGATGAGCCGTACGCAGAGACTCCTGCACCGCGTGAAGTGGTCGTGGTTCGGCGCGGGCATCTACTACGGCTGGGACATCTGGTGGCGCAACATGATCCGCTTCACGCCACCGGAGAAGATCGCGGCCGACGTGCGCCGCGACCGGCGCATCGTGCTCGGCTACGCGGCTCTGGTGAGCGCGGCGCTGTTGGCTTTCGGCTTCCACCACTACGGGGGCGTCGCCGGCGCGCTCTGGACCTGGCTCAAGGTGTTCGCCGTGCCGTTCGTGCTGTGGAACTACTCGATCGGCATCGCGGTCTACGTGCACCACATCTCGCCCGAGATCGCCTGGCACGGCCGGCGCGAGTGGACCCGCTTCAAGGGCCAGATGGAAGGCACGACCATCCTACACATTCCTGTGTGGCTCAACTTCTTCTACCACAACATCTTCCTGCACGTGCCGCACCACGTGGACATGCGCATCCCGTTCTACCACCTGGCCGAAGCGGCGGACGCGATCCGCGCGAAGTTCGGCGGCGTGGTGCGCGAGCACGCCTTCGGCCTGGGCGACTACCTGCGCGCCACGCGCGCGTGCAAGCTCTACGACTTCCCCACCCAGACCTGGCACGGCTACGACGCCGCGCGCGCGGAGCCACTAGTCTCCGCGTAGCTTGATCCCGAGCTCCTTGAGCTGCCCGGGCTCGACCGGCGTCGGTGACTCCATGAACAGGTCCTGCGCGCGCTGGGTCTTCGGGAAGGCCAGCACGTCGCGCAGCGACTCACCGCCCGCGAGCATCAGCGCGAAGCGGTCGAAGCCGAAGGCGAAGCCGCCGTGCGGCGGAGCGCCGGTGTCGAGCGCGTCCAGCATGAAGCCGAAGCGCTGGCGCGCCTCCGCCTCGCTGTAGCCGATGATCGCCAGGATCTTGAGCTGCAGGTCCGAGCGGTGGTTGCGCAGGCTGCCCGAGCCCAGCTCGACGCCGTTCAGCACCAGGTCGTAATGAGTCGCGATGACCGACTTCGGGTCGCTGTCGAGCTTCTCGATCTCGCCCTCGAGCGGCGCCACGAACGGCATGTGCATGTAAGTCAGCTTGCCGTCGTCGGTCTCTTCGAACAGCGGGAAGCCGATCACGAAGTGCGGATCCCAGGGCCGCCCGTCGAAGCGGCCGAGCTTCGCGCCCAGCTCGAGCCGGATCCGGCCCAGCACGTCGCACACGACCTTCTCGCGGTCGGCGCCGAACAGGATCACGTGACCCGGGCGCAGGCCCGCGCGCTTGCCGATCGCCTCGCGCTCGGCGTCGGACAGGAACTTCGCGATCGGGCTCTGCCAGGATCCGTCGGGCTGGATGCGCGCCCAGGCCAGGCCCTTGGCACCGAAGCTGCGGGCCAGGTCGTTCAGGCGGTCGAGCTCGCTGCGCGAGAGTGAGTCGGCGTCGGGTACGGGCAGTCCGCGCACCACGCCGCCCGAGGCCAGCGCGCCGGCGAACACCTTGAACTCGGTCTTCGCCACCACGTCGGACAGCTCACACAGCTCGAGCGTGATGCGCCGTTCCGGCTTGTCCGAGCCGTAGCGCAGCATGGCGTCCTGATAGCTGACGCGCGGGAACGGCCGCGCGAGCTCGACCCCGAGCACGTCGCGGAACGCGCGGACGGTGATCTCTTCGAGCAGCTCGAGCACGTCGTCCATGCGCACGAACGAAAGCTCGAGGTCGAGCTGCGTGAACTCGAGCTGGCGGTCGGCGCGCTGGTCCTCGTCGCGGAAGCAGCGCGCGATCTGGAAGTAGCCGTCGAAGCCCGCGACCATGAGCATCTGCTTCATGATCTGCGGTGACTGCGGCAGCGCGTAGAAGCTGCCGTGGTGCACGCGGCTGGGCACCAGGAAGTCGCGCGCGCCTTCGGGCGTGGCGCGCGCCAGGATCGGGGTCTCGATCTCGATCATGCCGCGCTCGGTACACGTGGCGCGCATGGACTGAGCGAGCCGGTGTCTCACGAACAGCCGGCGCTGCATCGCGGGCCGGCGCAGGTCGTGGATGCGGTACTTCAGTCGCACCGCTTCGTCGATCTCGACCTCGTCTTCGATCGCGAACGGGGGCGTGGTGGCGGTGTTCAGGATCCGCACCTCTTGCGCGACGATCTCGACCTCGCCCGTGGGCAGGTCGCGATTCACGACGTTGTCGTCGCGGCGCGCCAGCCGGCCGCGCACCGCCAGCACGAACTCGGAGCGGATCGCCTGCGCGCGTTCGTGCGCGACGGGCTCCGAGTCGGGCTTGAACACCACCTGCGCGATGCCGGTCCGGTCGCGCAGGTCGACGAAGATCACCCCGCCGTGGTCGCGGCGCTTGCGCACCCAGCCACACAGCACGACCTCGCGCCCGACGTCGGACGCGCGCACCTCACCGCAGAAGTGCGTTCGGCGCAGGTCGCCGAGTGGGTCGAGTCGCTGCTGCACGGGGGGCGGAGCCTACCAAGGGCCCGCGGGGGGGTCAAAGGGCGCCGATCGGCCCCGAGCGCGGCGACGACAGGTCGTCGGCCGAACACACCAGGTTCCGGCCCAGCGCCTTGGCGAGATACATGGCCTTGTCGGCCAGGTCGAGCAGTCGCTCGCGTGTCTCGCCGTGCATGGGGAAGGTCGCGACGCCGACCGAGATCGTGAGCCGCAGATCGAGCCCGCGCTCGCCGCCGAAGGACCGGTCCGCGACCGACTGGCGGATCCGGTCCGCTACCGAGAGCGCGCCGTCGAGGCCGGTGTCGACCAGAAGGATCGTGAACTCGTCGCCGCCGTAGCGGCCCACGGTGTCGATCGCGCGCACGGACTCCTGCAGGAGCCCGCCCAGCTCGCGCAGCACGCGCGAGCCGATCAGGTGACCGAAGCGGTCGTTCACCGCCTTGAAGCGGTCGAGGTCGAGAAACAGCACCGACAGCTTGCTCTGCGAGCGCGCGGCGCGGTTCACCTCGCGGTCGAGCGCCGAGAGCAGATAGCGCGCGTTGTACAGCGAGGTGACGTCGTCGATGAACGCCTTCTCGCGCGCCTGCAGGAAGCGCTCGGAGTTGATCAGCGCCAGCTCCGCCTGCTCCACCACGAGCTCGGCGCGCTCCAGGTCGTCGCGCGCGAACGTGCGGCCGTCCGAGAACAGCCAGATCCCGCCGATGACTCGCCCCTCGACGCGCAGGGGCAGCGCCAGGATCTGGCCCTCGCCCAGGCCGAGCTGTGCGAGCGCCGGCGAGGCATCGTCGAGCGGAGTCACCACGGTGCGCTCGAGCTCGGTCGGGTCGAAGAGCTTGGTCTGCTCGATCTGCTGGCGCAGCTCGTTGGCGCGGTCGGCGGCGAAGCCGCGCAGCTCGAGCCCTTCGCCGGTATGCGACGGCAGGTCGCACAGCCGGGCGATCGCGCGCGAGCGGCCGGTGACCCGCAGCACGATGTCGAGCGCGAGCGGCAGCACGTCGCCGCTCTCGAGACACGACGCGAGCGGCCGCGCGGCCTCGAAGGCCTGGATGCAGCCGCGCAGTGACTCGTTCTCGTCGATCAGCCGGCGGCGCAGGAGCGTGCGCTTCACGCCGTAGGTGATCTCGGGCGCGGACACCGGCTTGCGCAGGTAGTCCGCGGCACCGAGCCGCATGGCCTGCAGCGCGCTCTCCAGCGACGCGTAGCCCGTGAGCACGATGACCTCGGTGTGCGGCGAGGCGCGCTTGACGCGTTCGAGCAGCTCGAGCCCGTCCATCTCGCGCATCGACAGGTCGGTCATGACCAGGTCGAAGGGGCCCTCGTCGCCCAGGCGCGACAGCGCTTCCCGGCCCGACGCCGCGGTGGCGACGCGGAAGCCTTCCTGGACGAGCGCGTCGCGCGTCATCTCGCGAATCAGCCGGTCGTCGTCGACCACCAGCACACGCTTGTCCATCGCGACGGTCCCTCCGCTCCCCGGAGCATGGGTAGGGTGCCCATGCGACCGAAAGACGCGTCTCCGTTGCGCAGAATCGGCCCGGAACAGAGCGGAGTTGAGACGGGTTTCATGCGAAGCCGTCGGGCCCCGATGCGAGTGACTTCTACGGGCGGATGTGGACGCGCCTGCCCTCGATGACCAGGCGGCCTTCGGCGTGCAGCTGGATCGCGCGCGGGTACAGCTCCCGCTCGACCGCCGCGACGCGCTCGGCGAGCGTGGCGGGCGTGTCGTCCTCGCGCACGTCGATGGCGCGCTGCAGGATCACCGGGCCGCTGTCGTACTGCTCGTCGCAGTAGTGGATGGTCGCGCCGGTCACCTTGGCGCCGTACTCGAGCACCGCCCGGTGCACGCGCTCGCCGTAGAAGCCCTTGCCGCAGAAGGCGGGGATCAGCGCCGGGTGCGTGTTCATCGCGCGCGCGTTGTAGCCGCGCAGCTCGATCTTCGACAGGAACCCGGCCAGCACCAAAAGCTCGGGCGGGCGCTGCGCCAGCACGGCGTGCAGGGCCTCGTTGAAGGCGTGCTCGTCGCGGTACTCCTTGCGAGACACCGCGTGCGCGGGGATGCCGTGGCGGCGCGCGCGCTCCAGCCCGGGCGCGTCGGGCTTCGACGAGATCACGCCGGTGAACTCGACGTCGAGCCGGCCGGCGTCGCGCTCGGCGACCAGGCGCTCGAAGGTCGTGCCCTGGCCCGACAGCAACACCGCGATGCGCAAAGTCACACCCGCAGGTTAGCGGAAAAGCGGAGGCGCCTTCCGGCCGGGGCCGTAAGGCGCCTCACTCATCCCTTCCCGATCGAGAAGCTACCAGGTGTAGCGGAACCGGAGCTCCGCCTGGTCGCGGTTGATCACGGGGGCCACACCACGGCCGAGCGTGGCCGGGTTGTACTGCTCGATCGAGCCGTATTGCGCGATCGGGAAGTACGCGCCCTGCTGGGTGCCCACGTGACCGAAGAAGCTCGTGTACCCGATGCTGGTCGAGAACGCGTCGTTCCAGCGGTAGGTGAGACCCGTGAGCACCGCGTACTGTGACTCCATCGGCCAGTAGACCATCGAGACACGCGGGCCGAGCCGGTCCTGGAAGTAGCCCGTGAAGAACGTGAGCACCATCTGGGTCGAGAACGGGCCCTTCGCGTAGCCGTAGTTACCGTCGTTGTTCCGCGTACCGCCTTGGAAGTTGGGCAGGTAGCGCACGAACATCTGGTAGTTGATGAAGAAGCTGCGGTTCGGGTTCAGGAAGTTGAAGAAGGTGGGCCGGTCGACGGAGATCGACAGCACCATCTCGTCGGTCTGCGAGAGACCCGAGTAGGTGGTCGAGTTCGGCAGGAACTTGCGCGCCATCCACGAGAACTCGATGCCCCAGCTGGTCTTCGTGACGTCTTCCGCGAAATCGAGGCCGAAGCCCATCACGTTGCGCTTCTGGTAGCGGAAGTCCATCTCGCGGCCGCCCTGCCACAGGAAGTCGCGGCGCCCGAAGCGGCCGTCGCCGCCGGCCTTCTTCACCGGCAGTGTCTGCGTCGTGCCGCCGGTGATGCCCGCGATCGAGCGGCAGAACACGGGTGAGCGCGGCGGCAGACCGTTCGGGAACGCCGCCTTGAACTTGGCGCTGCCCGGCGCCTCGTCGAGCCGGTACGGGTCGTACTGCGCCGCCTCCTGCAGCGGGTCACCGCGCACGCCGCTGCCGCACAGGATGTTGTCGTCGGTGATCGGGCCCGGCGTGTAGTCGTCCATGCCGTCCCAGATGCCGTCGCGATCCTGGTCGAGGTCGTTCTTGTTGTCGGCGTTCTGGTCGATCGCCGTGGCGGGCACCGGCTGCCGCGGCGCGAACAGGCTCGTGCGCTGGGTCTTGTTGAGCACCCAGCTGTGTCCGGCGAACTCGACCTGCTGGCCCGAGAACAGCCGGCGCAGACCGATCAGGTCGGTCTTCTCCATCAGCGCGAGATTGATGCGGCCGACCGTGTTGCCATCCATCATCGCCTGCTGCGAGATCGGCATGTCGATGACTGCGATCCGTCCGTTGGTCTTCGCGTCGTTGGAGTCGACCAGGATCGGCGCGACGTTGAGGAAACACTTCTCGTTCGGACACGTCGCCGGGTTGTAGGTCTGCAGGAACTGGAACGCGGCCGTGTGATTCGGGTCGGGCACCGCATCTGCGGGCGCGTTGATCGTGGTCGCGTTCGGGACGGAGCAGCAGGTCATGACCTGGTAGTCGACCTCGTCCTTGCTGAACACCATCTGGTTGCGCGCGAAGATGCCGTCGGGGCCGGCGATCGGGTCACCCGTGGCCTGCTTGGCGGTGTTGCCGCTGCCCCAGGCCTTGAGCTCGGCCAGGCTCTCCGGCGGATCGAACACGCGGTCGAAGCCGATGATCTCGGTCGAGATCAGGAGCCGCTCCAGGTTCGCCGACGCGCGCTCGAGCACCGTGCAACCCTTGGTGAACGGCGTGTCGTTCACGTTCTCGTCTTGGATCATCCAGCGCTCGCAGTACTCGCCGTCGACGTTGTCGTACGGCGTGTTGATGGTCGGCACCGGGTTCTTCTTGTCGATGAAGTTCCACTTGTTGAGCGGGCTGTTGGGGTCGAACGGGTTGTTCGGGTCGTTCTCGAACACGATGGCGCCGAACTTCTTCTTGGCCTCCTTGTCCACCTGCCACGGCATGGGCTCGATCCAGCCGTCGGCCTCGCGCGGGTGGTTGGGGTCGATCTGGTAACGCGCGCGCCCCTCGCGGCCCATCTTCAGGACCTGGTCCGGGGTGATCGTGTCGTACTGTCCAGTCTCGATCACGCCGACGATGCCGCTGCCCTGCGGGTCGGGCACCAGGATGGTCGAGCCGTTGCGGCTGTAGTTGATGCCGGGGAGATACTGGAGCTTGCCGTCCTTCACGCGCGTGCCGACCAGCGCACCGGGCTCGAGGGCCTTCAGCGCGACGAACTCCTGAGTCACGACGCTGGCGTCGGCGTTCATCAGATCGACGCCGCCGAATGCGGACGGATGGAGCGAGTTGTTGATCGCCGGGTCCTTCTGCCACTGCACGGCCTGGTTGTTGCTGCACGGGTTGGCGTAGGCCGGACCGCAGCCGAGCAGCGCGGCCTGCTCGGGCTGCAGGTTGAAGCCCAGGTCCTGCTCGATCTGGCCGGCCGAGCCGCCCACGCGCGGGTTGATCGCGATGAACTGCAGGTTCTTGAAGTTCCCCTGCGGAGTGAGATCGCTGAGCGCATTCGGCTCGATGTGGATGGTCTCGATGCCGTCCACGACGATGCCGCCGAGACCGCCCAGACCGCCCAGGATGGCCGACACGAAGTTGAACGTGTCGGGATAGTTCAGCCGGTCGAAGGCGCAGAAGCCTTCGTCTTGGTCGAACGTGAACGCGCAGACCGAGTGGAAGAGTGTCTGGTTCAGGTTGTGCAGCGACGCGATCGTTTCCGGCGAACGCAGGTGCTGCTGGAGCGGCGCGTTCGGATCGTTCGGATCGGCCTCCGGCTTGCCCCAGAGCAGACAGTTGCCGTCCGACGCGAAGATGTCGTCGCCGTCGCCGGCGATGCCGTTCGGGCCCACGGCCTGATGCTTCGCGTTCTGGCGGATCGTGCAGTGAGTGCCGGGCACGCGCGTGCCCGTGGAGAGCGGCGCGCCAGTGGAGAAGTCCGCCGTGCGCTCGTACTGCTGCACCAGGTCGAGATACCCGCTGTCGTCCCAGCCCCAGAAGTCGGAGATCGCGAACGTGAAGCGGTCGAGGCGGCCCTCGATGCGGGCGCCGTAGTCCCAGGTCGCGAGACCGTTGTAGTCCTTGTCGGGGCGCCGTTCGCCGGCGAGGCCGATGGCCGCAAGCCCGGACGCCATGGCGCCGAAGCTCTTGAGACAGATCAGGTCGACCGCGCCGCCCTCACCGCACTTGCCGAGGTCGGTCGGCGTGAACTGGTCGAAGATCCACAGCAGCTCGAGGCGCAGGTCCTCGACCGGACCCACGCGCATGAACATCTCGGGCGAGATCGTGACGTCGGCCGCCCACTGACCGACGCGCTGCTCCTCGAGCGGGCCGAACAGGCCGTTGCCGATGTCGAGCGGGTTGTTGCGGTCCTGGTTGCGGAACAGCTCCGTCTTGCCCCAGATCACGATCAGCTTGCCGACGCGCGCGAAGATCTGGCTGTCGGCCATCTCGAACTCGAGGTAGCCCTCGGCGAACTCGCCTTCGTCCTGGCTCGCGCCGTGGTTCCACTGCAGCTCGTCCTCGGTGAAATGCAGGTCGAGGTTCGAGACCACCGCGCGGTGAGTCGCGTAGAAGTTGCGCACGCCGGGTGACTGGAAGTTGATGCCGTTGCCGGTCTGACGCGGCCGCGCCGGCATCATCACGCCGTCGTTGTTGCCGTAGAGCCGCAGGTCCGAGCCGTCGAACGGCGCCGAGGCGGCGCCCGAGGGGCGCAACGCCGGATCGGCGAGCAGCGGGATGACCTCGTACTGGATCTGGGTCGGAATGGGCTGGGCGAACGGACCACCGTTCGGGTTCGGCTTCGAGACGTTGCCGTTGCCGGTGTTGACCTCGATGCAGTCGCCGTCGGCGTTGGTGCCGATGTCGAAGCGATCGGTGCGGCGCGAGACGCTGACGGCGTTGCAGCCGATCTTCTGGGCCTGCGCGGTGACGTCGCGGCCGTTCTTCGAGCAGGTGAGGGTGGCGTTGTTGAAGTTACCCGCGAGACCACCCGCCTCCGTGGGGTTGGTACAGCCGGTGATCAGCAGGTACTCGGGGTTGTAGACACCGTACACCTCGACGGTCTTCTGCTGGCCGGGCTGCGAGCTCGACGGCACGGTGATCTTCGCCGTCTCGGTGAACTTGTTGACGATCGGGGTGCCGAGCCCCGTGTTCTCGGCCAGCTCGTCGAAGCGGTCCGTGATTCCGGTGAGCGGAGCGCTGAGCGAGTAACCCGCGTCGCGCGCGGCCTGGTTCGTGGCGACGAACGGCAGGTCGTCGGCGGTGTCGCGGATGCCGTCTCCGCCCAGGAAGAACGGCACGGCCTTGCGCGCGCTGACCGTGGCCTGGATGACCGCCTGGCCGTCGGGGTCGTTCGACTGCGGCGCGCCGCCGATCACGCCGACCACGTCGTCGGCGAGGCCGGTCTCGTACGCGCCGAACCACTTCACGGCGCCGGTGTTCGAGAAGTAGCCCTCCGGCTTGATCGGCGTGTTGATCGTGGCCAGGAACGGAGTGATCGCGTTGCCGATCTTGTTCGAGCCCCACTTCGCGCTGAGCAGCTGCGGCGTGGTCGCCCGGGCGAAGATCGCGAAGCGGTTGGGGTCGGGGCGGGTCTTGAGCAGCTCGGGGATGTTCGCGTTGAAGTCCGTCTCCGGGCTGCCGAGGATCGCCGCGGCCTGCTGGCGCGCCTGCTCGGCGAGCGCCGGGTTGTTCGGGTTGGCGTTCGGGTCCTGCTTGAACTCGCGGTCGAGCTGCGCGGCTTCGGCGAGCAGGGCACGGCGCTCCGACTCCTCGGTGATCGACAGCACCTGCGCCTGGCCGTTGCTGCCGACCAGGAGCGCGTGCAGGCGGTTGAACTCGGCTTCGCCGATCGTCGGCCGCGCGGCAGCGAGCAGGGGCTCGGAGAGGCCGAACGCGAAGTCACCGGCGCGCACCGCCACGGCGGCGGGGAAGCCCGCCTTCAGCGGGCCGTCCAAGGGCGAGCGCTGGTTCAGATTGCAGAACGCGGCCAGCGGGAACGGGTTCTGGAAGGTGCCCGGGAAGTTGTCGCACGTGCGGTAGCGGCGGCTGGGGTTCAGGATCTCGCGCGCGTCGTGCAGCGTGCCGGGGATGTAGACCTGGGGCAGCAGCCCGCCGTAAAACGGGCTCTTGTTCTTCACGTCCTCCTTCAGGCTCGCCGGCTGGCGCACCGCCTTGCGCGCGGCGTCGCCGTAGGAGTCAGCGCTCGCGAACAGACCACACGCCCGTGTGTAGATGCAGTCGTAACTCGCCAGAATGCGAGTGAACATGAACATCGAGTCGAAGGGTCCGAAGCCGTCGGGGAAGAGCGACAGCTCGAACTCGAGCGAGAGCACGTGGCGGAACTGCGAGAAGGTCACCGCGTGGGAGGGCAGGTCCTCGCCGGTGAACAACAGACGCGCCTCGTAGAAGCCGTGGATCGAGAACTTGCGCTCGCCGGGCAGGTCCCATTCGAACGCGCGCGCCGTGTTCGCGATGCCGAAGCACGTGATTCCGATGCCGAGGACCAGAGCAGCAAGTCGGCCCGCAGCCAGCCTTCCCCTCATCGCAATTCCCCTTCCCCTTACTTCCCTTGCAGAATCCCGACCGCGGCGATTCCCTCTGCGCCGCGGTCGTGACGTCAGCCCGCCCTGGCCACGACCGGCTCTGGCGCGGAGTTACCCAAATGATGTTGCTGCGTCGCCTCGCTAAGTGACGCAGCGAAGAACTTCGGACGGAAGATCGAGAAGCAGGCCGGGACCAGATAGATCGCCCCGAGCATGTTCACGAACATGAGGATCGAGAGGAGCTGCGCCATCTCGGCCTGGAAGCGCAGCCCGCTGAACGCCCAGGCGACGATGCCGCCGATCACCGTGGTCGCGGTGAACGACACGGCCATGCCGGTGGTGCGGATCGCGCGGCGGATGGCCTCGTCGAGGTCGCCCAGCCAGGAGTATTCCTGGCGGATCCGGTCGGTGGTGTAGAACGCGTAGTCGACGCCCACGCCCACGCCCACCGATTGCACGGGGAGCGTCTGGATCGTGAGGCCGGTCTCGCGCCAGGCCATCCAGGCGAGTGACCCGATGGTGGCGGTCGCGAGACTGAACACGATCACCAGCCCCGCGATGTTCGAGCGGTAGCTGACCGCGACGAACAGGTAGCAGATCAGGAAGATCAAGAGGATGTTCGCGACGTGGCCGCGCTCGACCTCTTCGTTCACGGCCGCATACACGCCCATGATGCCGCCCGCCAGCACGAACTCGGCGCCGCGCGTGTAGGTGTTGGTGCGCTGCGGGTTGAACGAGGTGTCCTTGAACTTGGTGTTCTGGGTCCAGAGCTCGTACGTGCAGTAAGTGCGGCAGTAGCGCAGTGTCTGCGCAGTGATGTTGCCCTCGTCGTTCTTCCACTCCTCGACCACGTAGAACTTGCTGCGGTCGACGATGTAGCGGACCAGCTCACCCACGGTGGCGAAACCATGGATCACGTCCTCGGCCGAGTGATCGACCGTCTCGATGCGGTAGTCGTTCTCGGCGGAGAGCTTGATCGCGACCTTCTCGAGGCGCTCGCCGTCGATCGAGAGGTCCTCCTTGAAGCGGTCCGTGGCGGCGAGCGGCGGCAGCTTGGCGCGTGACTGCGCCTGGAGCGCGCCCTGGAGCTTGGTCAGCACGTCGTCGGCGTGCACGGGCTCGGACCAGCGGCCCACGGGCACCGGCCGTTTCTCCTGGTAGCCCGTGATCTTCTGGTCCTCGTTGATGTCCGCGACCTTCACCTTCATGGCGGAGTGACGCGGAAACAGCACCGGGCCGATCAGGTAGTAAAGGGCGTCGAGCGGCTCGCCGCGGTCGGGGTCGAGCCGCACGTTGATGCGGCCCATCGGGTTCTTCTCGATGAACTCTTCCGCGTAGTGGACCGCGCGCTTGATGGTCGCGCCCTTGTGGTCGGGGAACAGGAACGTGACGTTCGCGTCCTCGGCGTCGTCGGTGAGATACGGGCGCAGGAAGCCGGGCGTGCTGTTCTGCTGCAGCTGGAAGATGATCCCGCCGATCGTCTGCGCGGAGTCGGGCACGAAGCCCCACTTCGGATCGTTGTAGTGATTCACCAGCCAGTACTGCTTGATCACGTCGACGAGCGAGATGGTCTGTCCCACCGTCATGTGACTGCGCATGAAGCGCTGCATGGCTTCCATGCGCTGCAGCACCAGCCCGTCGGAGCTCGCGCTCTTGCCGTCGCCGTCGACGAAGATCGTCATCTGGTCCACGCCGCCGAACGTCTCGCCGATCTTCCCGGTCGCCACGTTGTACGGGTGATCGGGCCAGAACACGGGAGAGCCGGGCCGGCTCTCGCCGATCGTGGTGTGGAACAGCACGTACCAGGTGGCCAGCACCAGGCCGAACGCGGTGCCGCCTGCCAGCACGTACTTGCTGACCGGGCCCGTCGCCAGCCGGCCGGTCGCCGCCAGGAAACGCTGCATCCACGCCGGCGTGAAGTGGTGGAAGTCGTGCGGCGGCGGGAGATACGAGATCATGATCGGGTGGAGCATGATCACGTTGAAGATGATCGCGACCACCCAGAACGAGCCGAAGATCGACAGGTCGCGCATGGTCTGGATGGTGGTGAGGAAGCACACGGCCAGACCCGCGGCGTCGGCGAGGATGCCGAGCATGCCGGGCAGCATGAGCTTGGCCATGGCGGTGGTCGCCGTCTCGACCTTGGCGTCGTGCAGCTCCTCGGCGGTGAGTGAGCGGCCGAGTCTCTTCTCGGCGGCCTTGCACTCCGCCTCGTAGTCCTCGAAGAAGCGCTCGGCCATCTGGATCGTGTGACTGATCGAGCGCGCCGTGATCAAGAGCGGGATCACGAGCACCAACGGATCGAGCGTGATCCCGACCCAGGCGCAGAAGCCCATGCCCCAGATCGAGGTCGCCAGCCCTGCGACCATCGGAATCGCCACGCCGTGCAGCCGCCTGAAGTACGCGAGCAGCAGGAAGAACAGCGCGACGATCGTGACGAGCAGGTAGTAGACGATCTGGAACTGTGAGTCGATCACGTAGCCGGTCGCCATCGGCGCGCCCGAGATGTAGATCTCGGCCGTCCCGTCGGCCTCTTCCTCGGCCTTCAGGTTGCGCAGGTAGTTGAAGAGCTCGGTGTAGGCCTCGCGGTTGTCGAGGTTCTGCGTGATGAAGCCGGCGGTGATGAAGCAGGCGCGGTGGTCGCGAGACACGAGCTGGCCGTAGATCGGGCCGGGATTCTCGAGCACCTTGTCCTTGAGCTTCGCCAGCTCCTTGGGGTCTTCGGGAGTCTCTTCGATCAGCGGCGTCGCCTCGATGGCGCCGTCCGACTGGATCGTCATCACGCGCGTGTTGACGTGCGTGAGGCTCCGGACCTGGTAGTGATTGACGTTGGGCGCCTGATCGAGCTTGTCCGTGATGCGCGAGACTTTCTGCAGGAAGTCGTAGTCGTAGATCTCGCCGTTCTTGCGCACGACCACGATCGCGATCGCCGAGGCCGAGCCGAACTTGCCCGTGAACTTGTCCTGGGCGTGGATGAACGGGTGCTCGGGGAAGGTCTTGCGCACGTTCGCGTCCATGCGGAAGCGCGCGGGGATGCCGAACAGGAGCTTGCCTTCACCGGTCTCGCTGCGCTGGGCGGTGAAGTTGTAGTAAGCGGCGTTCACCAGCGGGAACGCGAAGAACAGACCGAGGCTGACCAGAGTCATCAGCGTCGCGAATCGGTACTTCATGATGAGCCGCCCGAAGCGCATCGAGAATGCGCTCTCGGGCAGTTGCTCCTCCATGAAGCTCTGCGACCGCTGGTCCTCGGGCACGCTTACTCACCGGCACCCGTCGCCGGAGGCGGTGTCTCCGGAGTCGGCAGCATCTCGTACCAGCTCTGGCCCGCGTCGGTCGAACGCAGCACGTTGCCGCCCTGCCCGACCATCCAGCACACCGTGGGCGTGCCGCAGGTCAGGTCGCGGAAGTAGCCGTGCTTCTCGGCCGGGAAGCGGCCCACGCCGCCCTCCTCGCCCAGCTTCTGCCACGACTGACCGCCGTCGAGGCTGATGCGCCGCAGGCCCTTTTCACCCACTGCGACCAGCTTCGTGTCCGCGAACGCGCCCGCAAACAGCGCCTGCTTCGAGCCGGTCTGCAGATACTCCCAGTTGCGCCCGCCGTCGCTCGAAGTGAGTGCCACGCCGCCCAGCCCGGTGATCAGACCGTGGTCGGAATCGCGGAACTTCACGTCGAACAGGAACGGGGTCTCGATGACCTCGATCCGCACGGTCGGCTCGGCCGTGACCTTCGAAGCCGCGAAGGCCTTCATGTCGACGCCTTCCTGGTCGAGGGGCGTCGGGCGCTTGACCTTGATGCGGTCCTGGTTGATGCCCTCGTTCTCGAGGAACTTCTGGACCTCGCCCGCGCGCTCGTCGGCGATGAACGTGTCCTTCTTCGCGCGGAGCTCGTCGGCGGTGAGGAAGCCCTCGATCTCGATCTTGAGATAGGGGCGCTCGGCCAGCACCTCGGCGGCCTTGAAGATCTGGTCCCAGCGGTCCTTGGGGATCTTCTTCTCGCCCTTGGGGAAAGTGACCGGGTCGAAGTGCACGGTGCCCTTGATCTGGCCGCGCTCCCAGGTCTGCCCGCCGTCCTCGGTGCGGAAGATGTAGCCGTACTCGCCGGCCATCCAGCCGTGCTGCTTGTCGGCGAAGAACACGTCGTTCAGGAAGATGTCGTCGTAGATCTTCTCGCCCTTGGCGGCCGCGGCGAGCTCGTCCTCCGACAGATACTTCCACTGCGGACTCTCGGGCGTGAGCACGAACGAGCGGTCTTCCCAGGTCTTGCCGCCGTCGGCCGTGTAGTAGCGGCCGCCCCAGTCACCGACCGCCCAGGCCGTCTGCGGGTCGACCGCGCGCACCGCGAACAGGTGCTGTGCCGGCTGGCGCGGGATCTTCTGCAGCTCCCAGGTGTCGCCGCCGTCGGTCGTATGGATCACGAAGCCGCGGCGGCCGACTGCCCAGCCGTTCTTCTCGTCCGCGAACGAGATGTCGTAGATCGACTGGTCGGTGAGACCGTTCAGCTTGCGCCAGCTCTTGCCGCCGTCGCCCGTGCGGTAGATGGCGCCGAAGTAACCCGCGGCCCAGAGGTGGTCTGGCCCGATTGCAGTGACAGCGTAGAGGTCGTCCGGCAGGTCGATCTGACCTTCGGAGACTTTCTCCTCGTACTTCTCTTCGCTGCACGCGGTCGCCACGAAAGCGATCGCAAGAAGAAAGACCCAGGCGCGCTTCGCGCGCATCCCTCCGAGCGTGCTCAAAGGCCCTCCCCGTCGGGCTCGTCAGCGCTTGCAACGAGCCCATGAGCCGCAGAACTTCCCATTCCGGCTCGGGGTGTCGCGGCAACGAAAGCGGAGGACCACGACCGCGCCGACCGGTGGCCGGTTCTACGACGGGGGCAGACCCAGTGTCAAGCTTCCACGGAATTTCACGCAGTGATGTGCAGCAGATGCGCAACTCCGGGTCATGAGTCTCGAACGCTGAGCGGGGGCGAGCGACCCATTGGTCCGGCCGCCGGATACAATCCTGCCGGTGGCAGCGGGCAGAGTCCGGGTGCGTCGGCCGAAATCGGCCGCCGGTGCGCTCACGCGCGCCGCGTGGCTCGTGCTGCTGCGCGACCTGGGGCCGTTCGCGGCGCGCCGCACGCGCGCCGAGCGTGACACCGCAGCGGGTCAGCGGGTCGCGGACACCCTGGGGTCACTGCGCGGGCTCTACACCAAGCTGGGGCAGCACCTGGCGACCCGGGTCGACGCACTTTCGGATGAGTTTCGTGCCCCGCTCGACGCGCTGCACGAGTCGGCACCGGCGGTGCCGTTTCCCGCGATCCGGGCCGAGATCGAGCGCGGCCTGGGATCGCTCGCGCGCTTCGCCTGGATCGACCCCGAGCCGCTGGGCGTCGCGTCCGTGGCGCAGGTGCACCGCGCGCGGTTGCGCAGCGGCGCGGAGGTCGCGGTCAAGGTCCGCCACCCCGAGCTCACGCCCGAACGAGTCACGCGCGACCTGCGCGGGCTGCGCCGCGCGCTGCCGCTGCTGCGCCCCTGGCTGCGACCGGACGACGCGCGCGCGCTGCTCGACGAGGTGGGCCGCGCGCTGCTGCGCGAGCTCGACTTCGAAGCCGAGGGCCGGGCCGCCGAGCACATCGCCGCCTCGTTCGCGGGCGACTCACGCGTGCTGGTGCCGGGCGTGCACTGGCAGGCCTCGGGGCGCAACGTGCTCACGCTCGACTACGTGCCGCGCGTGCGGCTCGACGACCGCGCGGCGCTGGCCGCGCGCGGAGTCACCCCCGAGCAGTGTCTCGCGATCGTGGTCGACGCCTACGGGCGCCAGGTGTTCGGCGACGGCCTGTTCCACGCCGACCCGCACGTGGGAAACTTGTATCTCGTGGACGCGCCCGCGCCGCCGCCGCGCATCCTGTTTCTCGACTTCGGGCTGGTGGAGCGACTCACTCCGCAGGTGCGCGAGGAGCTGCGGCTCGGCCTGCAGGCGTTGCTCAAGCGCGACGTCGACGCGCTGCTGGCGGGGCTCGGCCGGCTCTCCGCGCTGGTGCCGGGCCGCGAGCCCGAGGCGCGCGCCGCGCTCGAGGCCGCGCTCGCGGCCGGCGCGGCCGGCGCGCTGGGCGAGAGCCTCGCCGGCATCCAGTCACTCAAGCAGCTGGGCAAGCGCCTGGTGCGCGAGTCGGGCGCGTTCCGCATTCCGCGCGACCTGCTGTTGTGGGCGCGCACGCTCGCCTACGTGTACAACCTGGCCGAACGCATCGCCCCCGGCGCGGACCCGATGCGGCTGTTCCTGCCGCACCTGCTGCGATTCGTGACTACTGGCGGAGCTTCAGGCGCAGCGCGTTCAGCTTGATGAAGCCGGTCGCGTCGCGCTGGTCGTAGCTGCCGCCCGCCTCGAAGGTCGCGATGTCCTCGCGGTAGAGCGAGTGCGGCGAGCGCCGGCCGCGCACGGTCACGTTGCCCTTGAACAGCCGCAGCCGCACCTCGCCGCTCACGTGCTCCTGACTCTTGTCGATCGCGGCGCGCAGGAACTCCATCTCGGGCGAGAACCAGAAGCCCGCGTAGATCAGCTGGGCGATGCGCGGAATCAGCCGGTCGCGCTCGAGCATGACTTCGCGGTCGAGCGTGATCGACTCGAGCGCGCGGTGCGCCGCGTGCAGCACGCTGCCACCGGGTGTCTCGTACACGCCGCGCGACTTCATGCCCACCGCGCGGTCCTCGACCAGGTCGACGCGGCCCACGCCGTGCTCGGCCGCCAGCTCGTTCAGCCGCGTGAGCAGCTCGACCGGGCCGAGTCTCCGGCCGTCGACCTTCACCGGCACGCCGCGCTCGAATTCGAGCTCGAGCTCGGTCGGCTCGTCGGGCGCGTCCTGAATGGAGTGGGTCCACTCGAACATCGCCTCGTCGGGCGCGAGCCACGGGTTCTCGAGGATCCCGCCCTCGTAGCTGATGTGGTAGATGTTGCGGTCGAGTGAGTAGGGCTTGCGCAGCGTGGCATCGACCGGGATGTCGTGCTTGCGCGCGTAGGCCATGAGCTCGGTGCGCCCGCCCATGTCCCAGGTGCGCCAGGGCGCGATGATCGCCAGGTCGGGCGCGAGCGCGTGGAACGCGAGCTCGAAGCGCATCTGGTCGTTGCCCTTGCCCGTGCAGCCGTGCGCGAGCGCGTCGGCGCCGAACTGCCGCGCGACGCGCACCTGCTCCTTGGCGAGCACCGGCCGCGCGAGCGAGGTGCCCAGCAGGTAACTCCCCTCGTAGACCGCGTTCGCGCTGATCGCGGGGAACACGAAGTCGCGCACGAACTCTTCGCGCAGGTCCGAGATCACGCAGTCCTTCGCGCCCGTCGCCAGCGCCTTCTTGTGCACGGCGTCGAGGTCCTCGCCCTGCCCGACGTTGCCGACGTAGCAAATCACTTCCGCCGAGTACGTCTCGATCAGCCAACGGAGGATCACCGAGGTGTCGAGGCCGCCCGAGTACGCCAACACGATGCGCTTGATGTCGCCCATGGGGGCGCACTATAGCGGAGCAAGAGCGTCCAGCCGCTTCGCGAGGGCGGCCCACAGCCTCTCCTCGCGGGTCCCTTCTCGTCGAAGACTCCTGCGAAACCCACTCGTCGAGGCAGTGAGCCGCCCTCGCTCGCGAACGAGCGTCCTCATCCTTCGAAAGAGAGAAAACGCGTCGACCACCTCGCCACTTCGACCATGCAGTCCGCGCCCGATGGCGTAGCGAACGCGGACTGGATGGTCGAAGTGGCGAGATCGTCGACGCGTTCTCGTATTTGTTTGGTGGACGGAGAGGTCTGGTTCGCGAGCGGGGTCGGGCATCTGCCCTGACGAGTGGGTTTCGCAG
>DATKAO010000040.1 GCA_035498015.1 Myxococcota bacterium | reverse complement strand
GCAGGCGAGCGCGGGCCGGCGGTGGAACGCGGCGTGCGCTTCCTCGTGACCACGCAGCGCGCGGACGGCGACTGGAACGAGCCCGAGTTCACGGGCACCGGCTTCCCCGGCGACTTCTACATCCGCTACCACATGTACCGGGTCGTGTTCCCGTTGATGGCGCTGGGGCGCTACGTGCGAGGCGCGCAGTGAGTCGCGACCTGCTCGTGCTCGCGCCGCTCTGGATCGAGGCGTTCGCGCTGCGGCGCGGGCTGCCCGCTTCGGCGGTGCTGCGCACGGGCATGGGCCGCGCGCGCTCGGAGCGCGCCGCGGCATGGCTCATAGGGAGTCACCGAGGCGCGTTCGCCGTGGCCGGCGTGTGCGGCGCGCTCGACCCCCGGCTCGTGCCCGGCGACCTGGTGGTGGCGTCGGAGCTGCGCGGCGCGGGCGCGCCGCTCGTGCTCGAGTCGGCCAAGGCGCTGGCGCGCGCGCTCGAGGCGCGCGGCTTCGCCGTGCACATCGGGCCGATTCACTCGACCGACCACCTCGCACCCCGCCGCGAGCAGGCCGAGCTGGCCGCGCAAGGCGCCATGGCCGTCGACATGGAGTCGGCCTGGCTGGCGCGGCTGGCCGCGTCCGCGCCCTTCGCCGTGCTGCGCGTGGTCTCGGACGGCCCGGGTCACTCGCTGTTCTCGCCGCGCATCGTTCCCAACGGCATCCGCGCCCTGCGGCGGCTCGCGGCCGCCGCGCCCGCGCTCGCCGACTGGGCGACTCACACCCATCACCCGCTGGAGGCACACCGCTAATGCCCGTCCCCCTTCGCCAGACCCTGCGCATCGGCTCGTACCTGATGAAGCAGAAGCTCTTCGGCCGGAAGAAGTTCCCGCTGATCGTCGAGCTCGAGCCGCTGTTCGCCTGCAACCTGGCGTGCGCCGGCTGCGGCAAGATCCAGTACCCGAAAGACATCCTGAAGAAGCGCATGTCGGTCGAAGACGCGCTGCGCGGCGTCGAGGAGTGCGGCGCGCCCATGGTGTCGATCGCCGGCGGCGAGCCGCTGATCCATCCGGAGATCCACGAGATCGCCGCGGCGCTGATCGCGCGCAAGAAGTTCGTGTATCTGTGCACGAACGGCCTGCTCATGCGCCGCAAGTTCGACAAGTTCAAGGCGTCGACTTACTTCTCGTGGGTGGTGCACATGGACGGTCTGCGCGACCGGCACGACGCGTCGGTGTGCGAGCCCGGCGTGTTCGACGAGTGCGTGCTCGCGATCAAGGAGGCCAAGGCGCGCGGCTTCCGGGTCACCACCAACACCACGTTCTTCAGTCACGACGACCCCAAGACGGTGCGCGAGGTGCTCGACTTCCTGAACGACGACCTCGAGGTCGACGCCATGATGATCTCGCCGGGCTTCGCCTACGGGAAGGCGCCCGACCAGGAGCACTTCCTGCCGGTCGAGCAGACGCGCAAGATGTTCAGCATGGCCTTCGCCGACGGCAACCGCGAGCGCTGGCGGCTGAATCACACGCCGCTGTTCCTCGACTTCCTCGAGGGCAAGGTCGAGTACGACTGCACCGCCTGGGCGATCCCGAGCTACTCGATCTTCGGCTGGCAGAAGCCCTGTTACCTGATGTCGGACGGCTACGCGAAGTCGTACCAGGAGCTGATCGAGACGGTGGAGTGGGAGAAGTACGGCCGCGGCAAGGACCCGCGCTGCGCCAACTGCATGGCGCACTGCGGCTACGAGCCGACGTCGGTGTTCGCCACCACCAGCTCCCTGAAAGAGTCGATCCGCGCCTTCCAGGACGTGCTGTAGATGGAGATCGGTCTTTCGATCTTCCCGACCACGGACTCGATCCACCCCGTGCGCCTGGGCAAGGAGGCCGAGGCGCGCGGCTTCGAGTCACTCTTCTTCATCGAGCACACGCACATCCCCGCCTCGCGCAAGACGCCGTACCCGCTGGGCGGTGACCTGCCGAGCATCTACTGGCAGGCCTACGACCCGTTCGTGGCTCTGGCGCAGGTCGCAGCGGTCACGACGCAGCTCCGGGTCGGCACGGGCATCTGCCTGGTGCCCGAGCACCATCCGCTGGCGCTGGCCAAGCGCATCGCCTCGCTCGACTCACTGTCGAACGGCCGCTTCCTGTTCGGCATCGGCGCGGGCTGGAACGCCGAGGAGCTCGAGAACCACGGCGTCCGGTTCAAGGACCGCTGGGCGGTCACGCGCGAGTCCATCCTCGCCATGAAAGAGGTCTGGACCAAGAAGGACGCCGCCTTCCACGGCAAGCACGTCGGCTTCGACGCCGTGTGGAGCGAGCCCAAGCCGGTACAGAAGCCGCACCCGCCGATCCTGATCGGCGCCAGCTCGCGCCAGGCGGTGGAGCGCGTGGCCGAGTACGCCGACGGCTGGATGCCGATCATGGGCTCGTGCGACCTGAAGGAGCGACTCAAAGAGCTCGAGCAGGCCTGCGTCAAGCGCAGCCGCGACTTCCGCAAGCTCGACGTCAGCGTGTTCGCCGCGCCCACCGCGCCGGGCGAGCTCGACAAGCTGGCCAAGCTCGGCGTGCGCCGCGTGATCCTGCCGCTTCCGACCCAGGAAGAGTCGAAGATCCTGGCGATCCTCGACCGCTACGCGCCGCTGGTCGCGAACCGCCCGCGCTGACGGCTCCGGTCAGTCCGAGTGGTACTGCCACTCGGTGTCGAGCACGCGGTCGTTCTCGTCGTAGTAGAACCACACGTTGCAGAGCGAGAAGACCCCGTCGGGGTAGGCGACGTACACGTCGAGACGCGCGGGCGAGCCGCCCACGCGCTGTTCTGCTCGCGCCCCGCGCTCCGCGAGGAAGGCCTTGGGGAGCGAGGCCCAGCCCGCGGCCGGCCTGAGCTCGGAGATCTCCGGCTCTTGCTTGAACCTTTCGATGACGTCCGCCCGGGCCGTTCCGCGCGGATACATCTCCCGCAGCCGGTCGCTCCGGCCCTGCTCGGTGAACGCGCACGCGGCGAGCGCGACCACCCCGAGCAGTGACATCCAGAGAGCTCGACTCACTGCGCCTCCGCGGAGACGTCCTCGCGGCCCGCACACGCGGCCGCGAGGACGCTCGACGAAAGGGTGTTACTTCGTGGCGGGTGCCCCGCCCATCGCCTGCCGGATCAGGCCGACGATGACCATGAGGATCGCGCCCCCGACTCCGCCTCCAGCCACCTGTCCCACGATCGATCCGAGATCGGTTCCGCCGCTCGCTCCGGCCATGGCCGGGATCAGCATGCCGAGGATCTGGCCGCCGAGGCCGCCCCCGACGATGCCCGCGACGGAGTTCCAGAGAGTGCCCAGGTCGTATTGCTTGAGCAGGCTTCCGGCGACGTTTCCGCCGACGGCTCCGCTGATCAGATTGATGATCAAAGGCAATAAGCTCATGACTCACTCCTGCTTATGGGTGGTGTTGCTTTCAGGCTACGAGCGCTTCGTTTCTCCCCCCAGGGTGTTTTCCATCAGTCTCTGCACCTCGCCCGCGCGAGGCACGACCTCATTCCAGCACAAGTCACCGTGTTAAGCTGCTCCGCGTGGCGGTGCTGGTGTCGGGAGGCGGGATCGCCGGGCTCGCTGCGGCGATCGCGCTGTCACAGCGGGGCTTCGAGGTCGACGTCCTCGAGCAGCAGATCGAGCCCCGCGAGCTGGGCGCGGGCATCACGATCTGGGCGAACGGCGCCCGCGTGCTCACGGCGCTCGGGCTGGACCCGCTGCTCGAGCCGGTGAAGAGCTTCGTGCCCGGGTCGCGCCTGCGCGACGGGCGGACCGGCTTCCACGTCGCGGGCGTCGCGCTCGGTGAGTCGTACGCGGCTCACTACGGCGCGCCGATGTACGGGCTGCACCGCGGCGACCTTCGAACCGCGCTCTTGACCGCCGCGCACGCCTGCCCCGGCGTGCGCATCCACCTGGGCCAGCGCGTCAGCTCGGTGACTCAGTCGCCGGAGCGGGTCAGCATCGAGACGGAGCGCGGCATGCGCGCGAGCGGCGAAGTGCTGATCGGCGCCGACGGCATCCGCTCCGCCGTGCGCAGCGCGGTCGCCGGGCCCGACGCTCCGCGCTTCTCCGGTGAAGTCGTGTGGCGGGCGCTGGTGCGCCGCGAGAGACTCGGGCGCGCGGCCGCCGAAGACGCGCGCTACACCACGATCTGGGCCGGCTCCGACCGCCACTTCCTGCACTACCCGATCCGCGGCGAGGAGCTGCTCAACCTGGGCGGGTTCGTGGAGTCGGACGAGTGGCGGAGTGAGTCGTGGACCGAGACCGGAGAGAAGTCCGACTTCGACCGCCTGTACGCGCGCTTCCACCCGATCGTGCGCGAGATGATCGACGCCGCCGACGTGTGTTTCGTCCAGGCGATCCACGAGCGCGCGCCGCTCGAGCACTGGTTCGCGGGCCGCGCCGTGCTGGTGGGCGACGCGCTGCACGCGGCGCCGCCGCACCTCGGCCAGGGCGCGGGCATGGCGATCGAAGACGCGGTCGTGCTCGCGCGCCTCCTGGCCGAGCACCGGAGTGACCCCGGCGCGGCGTTCCAGGCGTTCCAGGACAAGCGCCAGGCGCGGATCGCGCGCTTCAAGGCCGCCGTGCTCGAGGCAGGGCGCTTGTTCAACTACGGCAACCCCGTGCGCGGCGCGCTGGTCTACGGCGCCTCGTTCGTGATGAGCCGCCTGGCGCGGCAGCCGGGCACGCCGAACTCCCACTGGCTCGACACCTACGACGCGCTCGCCGACTGACCGAGCCTCCACGGAGGCCTTCGCGCGCATATACAATGTGCCCAGCTGGAGGACCCGCCGTTTGATCAAGCTGTACGAGCACCCGCTTTCGCCCTACGCGCAGAAGGTGAAGATCTTCCTGCTCGAGAAGGGCATTCCGTTCGAGGCGCACACGCCGATCGGCACGGGCGGCGTCGAGCCCGAGTTCGCGCAGGCCAGCCCGCGCGGCGAGGTGCCGTTGCTCGTCGACGGCGCGACCAAGGTCTTCGACTCGACGATCATCTGCGAGTATCTCGAAGACAAGTATCCGCAGAAGCCGATGCGCCCGGCCTCGGCCGAGGAGCGCGCGCGGGTGCGCATGCTCGAGGACACGCTCGACACCATCTACGAGGGAGTCACCTGGGCGGTGTTCGAGATCGAGGGCTGGGGCCGCGCCACGGGCGAGCTCAAGACTCAGCTCCTGAAGCGCGCCGCCGAGCAGATCGGGCAGTTCAACGCCTGGCTCGAGCGCGAGCTCGGCTCGCGCACCTGGTTCAACGGCGACGCCTTCGGCTGGGGCGATGCCTGCGCCTACCCGTTCGTGGCGGGCGCGGCCGGCCAGGGCAACGCGCCGCGCGCGGGCTCGAACCTGGCGAAGTGGCTCGCGCGCGTGATGGAGCGCCCGAGCGTGAAGCGCTGCGTCGCCGACATCGGCGCCGTCCAAGTGGGCGTCGGTGTCGAGGTGCTGCAGGGCATGCTGAAGTCCGGCCTGTTCAAGCGCGAGTACCGCGATCACCGGCTTGAGTGGATGATGCGCTCGGGCGGAGTCTCGATCGTGCTCGAGGGCATGCAGAAGAACAACATCCGGTTCTCGAACGAGCCGGCCTGAGAGGAGAAGGTGATGGAAGGAACCGCGAAGAAGCCGAGCTATCTGGGACTCCTGAACGCGATCGCGTTGGGCGAGGGCCGCGCGCACCAGTATCTGTCGTGCTGGGCTGCAAAGACGCCCGACGCCGACGTGAAGAAGGTGATCGCGACCGTGGCGATCCGCGAAGGCGAGCACTCACACGCCTTCACCAAGCGCCTGTGCGAGCTGGGCTTCACGGTGCAGGACCGGCCGGACCCGCAGTTCGAGAAGAACATGGCGATCGCGAACGCCGACTGCAGCGACCTCGAGAAGTTCGAGGCGCTGGGCTTCGGCGGCGAGGGCCGCAACAGCCGTGACCCGTTCAAGGGCGTGTTCGACGACGAGTCGATCGACATCAAGACCGGCGAGCTGCTCGGGCGCTACGTTGCCGAGGAGCGCGACAGCGGCCGCATGCTGCGCGCCTGCTACAACGTGCTGCGCGAGCGCGCCGGTCACGGACGGCGCGCGCCCGCGGGCGCTGGCTCGAACGAGCTGCGCGACCTGCACGGCCGGCTCGACGAGATCTGCGCGGCGATCGGCAAGCTGCAGCAGGAAGTCACCGCGCTGCGCCGCTAGGAATGGAAGAGCTCGACCCGACCGCGCTCGGCGCGACTCGCGTGCTCGCGGTCGGCGCGCACCCCGACGACGCCGAGTTCTACGCGGGCGGCACGCTCGCGCGGCTGGCTGACGCGGGGGCGCACGTCGGGCTCGTCGTCTGCACGGGAGGGGGGCGCGGCGGCCGGGATCTCGATGAACCGGTCGCCGCGCGTGCCGCCGAGCAAGAAGCTGCGGCGGCGCACGTCCCGTTCCACGAGCGCGTGAACCTGGGCCGCGAGGACGGCGAGCTCGTGAACGACGACGCGCTGCGCGAGAGACTCGTCTGGTGGCTGCGCCGGGTGCGCCCCGACGTGGTCGTGACCCACGACCCGCGGGCGGTGTTCGCGCCCGTGCGCGACCGCTTCCGCCTGCAGCACTCCGACCACCGCGCCGCCGGCCAGGGCCTGCTCGACTCGGTGTACCCGCGCGCCGCGAGCCCGAACTTCTTCCAGGAGCAGCTCGCGGGCGCGGGCCTGCGCACCTGGTTCCCGCGCGAGGTCTGGCTGATGGACACGGCCGAGCCTACCGTACGGGTCGACGTGACCAAGACCTTGGAGCGCAAGCTCGACGCGCTGCGCGCGCACGCGAGTCAGAACCTCGACGACTCACTCGTGCGCGCCGCGCGCTCGATCGGGCCGGCCGAGGAGTTCGTGCGGCTGGTGCTGCGCCGCGGGGAGTGGAGGGGCTGATGCGCGGGCTCGCGCTCTCGCTGCTGGCACTGGTGCTGGCGGGCTGCGCCGAGGCGCCGCCGGGACAGAACATCAGCCCGCTGATGATCCGCTACGGCAACCAGCGCATCGTGCCGCAGGGCCCGGACGAGGCGCTGATCATGTTCGTGCGCGAGAACGAGGACAACAACGCGACCCAGGCCACGCTCTACGAGATCGCCGACGACGGCGATCACTTCATCGGAGTGAGCTCGGGCTCGACGCGCGTGGCCTGGGCGGTCCACCCTGGGTATCACCTGTTCATGGTGATCGGCGAGACTGCCGACTTTCTGAGCGCGCAGGTCGACGGCGGCAAGACTTACTACATGATGGTCGCGCCGCGCTGGGGCTTCTTCAAGTCGCGCTTCTCGTTCCGGGCCGTGCGCAAGTCGGAGCTCGGCGGTCCGGAGTGGCAGGCCTGGCAGCAGCTCGAGCTCCTGCGCTGCGGTCCGGACTGCGCGAGCTGGGTCAACCAGAACGTGAACAGCATCCTGCGCCACAAGGACAAGGACCTCGCGTTCTGGCGGACCACGAAGTCGTCGTACCTGACGTCGGGCATCATGCCCGAGGACGGCTGGTGAGCTGAGTCTCAGCGAGAGACGGGCGAGGCGCGCAGCAAGAGCAAGAGACCCAGCGCCACGAAGCTGACTCCCGCCGCCCGCTGGATCCAGATCGCGGGCACGACGCGAGTCACCGCCTCGCCGGCGAGCACGGCCATGGCGCTGGTCAACACCAGCGCGGAGGCCGCGGCCAGGAACACCACCCAGCGCGAGTCGCTCGAGGCCGCGAGCGCCAGCGTCGCGAGCTGGGTCTTGTCGCCGAGCTCGGCCAGGAGGATCAGCCCGAAGGTCGACGCGAACAGGCGCCAGACACTCACGGCCAGCCCGCGCCGGCCACGTCGACGTGCGCGATCTCGATCCGGCCGGTGCGCTTGGCGACGCACTCCGCGGGGTCGTGCGTCTCGGCGGTGCACACGAACAGCGTCTTGCGCTCGGGCCCGCCCAGCGCGCAGGCGTACGCCAGCCCCGCGCCGCGCAGCCGGCGAGACACCCGGCCGCCCTCGTGGACACGCAGACACTCACCCGTGGTGGGCGATGCGACCCAGATCGCGCCTTCGGCGTCGAGCGCGATGCCGTCGGGGATCGCGCCGCCTTCGAGCGCGGCCCACACGCGCCGCTTCGAGAGCGTGCCGTCGGGCGCCTTGTCGAAGGCGGTCAGCTTGTTGCCGAACGACTCACCCACGACCAGCGTGCGGTCGTCGGGCGTGATCACGGTGCCGTTGGGGAACATGAGGTCGGTGGCGGCGACGGAGACCCGGCCGTCGGGGTCGACGCGCGCGAGCGACGTCGTCTTCGGCTGCGCGCCGCCGACCAGGTCGAAGCCGAAATTCCCCACGTAGGCGCGGCCCGCGCGGTCCACGACCATGTCGTTCACGTGGAAGGTCGCGACCTGCGAGAGGTCCGCGACCGGAGTGAGTCCCCCGGGATCCAGGCGCATGAGCCGCCGGTCCTGCATCGAGACCACGAGCATGCGGCCGTCGGGCAGCCAGCCCAGCCCCGAGGGGCGCTCGGGCACGCGCACCACGGTCTCGCTCCGGCCGTCCAGGCTGGCGCGCACCACGCGCTGGTCGTGCATGTCCGAGAACCAGAACTGGCCGTCGTGCCAGCGCGGGCCCTCCGGGAAGCACAGACCGTCGATCAGCACCTTCGTGTCACTCGCCATGGAACCCCCGAATCACGGCGCGCGCGGCGCCAGCTTGACGATGTGCGGCCGGCCCGGGAAGAACCAGCCCACCATGCGATCGGACCAGCCGTACTTCTCGCGGAACTGCGCGATCACCCGCTCGCGGAGTGACTCGTCCTCGATCGGCTCGGCGCGCACGGCGTATTCCGCGCCGCTCACGCGCACGCCGATCTCGGGCTTGCGCTCCAGATTCGGGTACCACGAGGTATTTCCCGTGCGGATGAAGCCCTGGCCGTCGACCACGGCCAGCCAGACGGTCGTCTCGCGCGGCGAGCCGTCGGGATTCTCGGACAACACCTGGATCTCCTGCACCGGCGCGAGCGCCGTCCAGTCACTCGGCGCGGGCTCGGCCGCTTGCAGCGCGTGCACGCCGGCGAAGGCCAAAACTGCAGCCAGCGCCACAAAGCGGTGTCGCATGCCCCGAAAATACCACGGCGACACGGGCGTAGCGGGCCGGCCAGGGCTGGCGACCTGTTTGCAATGGCAAGCCCCGTCATGGCAGCGCAACCGATCGTGCTCGTGCAGGGCTTCTGCACGCCCAGCTTGTGCCTGCTGCCGCTCGAGAGCTATCTCGGGCAGGCGCTGGGCCGGCCGATCGTGCGCCTGCGGCTGGGCGGCCGCGTCGCGGCCCAGCTGGGGCGGGTCGAGGCTTCCGCCGAGCGAGTCATCGCCGCGCTCGAGGAGCTGGCGCGCGTGCCCGGCTTCCACCACGCCGACGTGGTGGGTCACTCGATGGGCGGGCTGGTCGCGACCTACGCGCTCAAGCGCCTCGACTCACGCCGCCGCATCCGGCGCGTGGTCACGCTGGGCACGCCGCACCGGGGCACCCCGCTGGCGCTGGCCGGCGCGGTGCTGTTCGGCGCCTTCTCGCGCGGCATCTGGCAGATGCTCCCGGGCTCGGCGTTCCTGCGCGAGCTCGAGCGCTGGCCCGTGCCGCGCGGCTCGGAGCTGATCGCGGTGAGTGCCGGAGGCGACGCGGTCGTGCCGCTCGACGCCGCGCACGTCGTGCCCGGCCCGCGCCGCCGCAACGCGAGTCTGGCGCAGCTCGACCACCTGGGCTTCCTGCACCGGCTCGAGTCGCACGCCTTCGTGCGCTCGGTGCTGGCCACCTAGCGGATCTCGGCCAGGAACGGCGCCAGCTTCGCCGGGTCGAGGAAGGTCGAGAAGCCGCCCGCGCCCGCGCGAGTCACTTCTTTCTGCCAGCTCGCCAGGCGCGCGCGCAGAAGGTCCGGGTTCTGGTTGTCGGGCGCGAGCTGCTTCACGTTCAGCGCGGCCACGCGGATGCCCTCGAACTCGCGCTCCGAGAAGCGGCGCTTGGCGCCCGGCGGCAGGTCGGACTCCATGTCGCTGAACAAGAGGATCACGCGGCTCTTGGCGCCGGCCTCGTGGAGATACTCGGCGGCCAGCATCATGGCGCCGGGAATGTCGGTGTACTGCGAGCGCTCGGTGCGCGCCGCGAACTCGTCCAGCGCCTTGGCGAGCGCCAGCTTCTGCGCTGCGGCGTGCGACGGCCGCTGGTCGAGCGTGACCAGCTCGATCACGTCGGCCTTCTCGTAGCTCTCGCTGTCGATGCGCACGATCGCCAGCGTGTCGCCGGGCACGAGCTCCGGCAGCACCTCGCGCTTCACGATGCGCGCGACCTCCGGTACCTGGTCGGCGTAGGTTCCGGACGTGTCGATCAGCACGGCGACCGCCTGCGAGTACTGACTCGCGTCGGAGCAGGCCGTGAGCCAGGCGGCGGCGAGCGCGAGCGCCAGCCGCCTCACGAGAGCGACTCCCGCGGCTGCTTGGGCGCGCGCAGCGTGCGCTCGAGCTTGGTCGGGATGCTGACGTAGATCTCGTAGATGGCGGCCAGCATGGCGGTGAGCCGGGTCGCCGAGTGCGCGCCCGCGCGGCCCAGCAGGGCGATGCCCTGCAGCGCGAGCACCACCAGCGCCGACGCCACGTGCCGGCCGCTGTCGAGCAAGAGCTCGAGCGGGATCGCCACCATGGCCAGGATCCAGGGCAGGACGAAGCCGAGCACGGCCTGGCCCACCACCGGGATCTGCGATGCGGACGCCTCTGTCACCGCGCGCGCCTCGTCGCCCGCGAGCGAGAGCCGCAGCGCGGCGTCGGCCTCGGCAATCGACTCGCGCAGCACCGCCAGCGAGCTCTCCACGCACGACAGGAACAAGAGCCCGGCGAGCGACAGCCCGAGCAGCATGCGCCGGCGCGAGACCGGAATGCCGTGCAGCTTCGGGAACAGATCGGTCACGCCCAGCATGTCCATCGCGAAGATGCCGAGCGCGGTCTCCATCAACACGATCACGAGCGCCGAGATCGCGGACACCGGCAGGCCGCCGATGCGCGCGCCGGCCGGCACGAGCTCCGACATGGGCAACGCGATCAGCTGGAAGTTCACGAACGCGCCGCCGAGCGCGACCCCGAGCACGAGCAGTGACACCGCGAACAGCTTCACCGCCGAGTAGGTCAGGGCGCGCGCCGCGGCCTCCTCGGACTTGGAGATCTTCTCGTACTCCTCCACGTAGCCGTGGATGCGCGTGGTGGTCTCCAGCGCCGCAGTGACCGACTCGCGCATGCGGGCCAGCAGGTCCCGGGCGTCCTTCCACAGCGAGCCCATGCCGGCGAGCAGCTTGTGCCGGCGGGCCGTGTCGTCGCGGTGCTGCTTCAGCGCACGCTCCGCCGCGTCCTCCGACGACTCACGGATGCTCTCGAGCACCTTCTGCACGTTCGCGTCGCCGGGCGTCGGGATCTGCGCGATCGCCTGCACCGCCGCGGACCAGCCCGGGACCTCGGGCGGTGTGATCGCGCATTCCTGGTAGTCGCCCTCGAGCTTGACCACGAGGTCGTCGAGCCGGCGCGAGAGGCCCGAGTACTGCCCGAGTCTCTCCGTGAAGGTCTTGTCGATGCGCTGGATCTCGCGCCCGAGCCGCGCCTGCGCCTCGAGCCTGCCGGCCGCCAGCAGCGCTGCGTGCGCGCGGCTGCGCAGGTCGCCCGCAGCCGACTCACAGCCGCGCGCAAGCGCCGCGCAGCCCTCGGCGACGAACTCTCCCAAGGCGCGCAGCAGCGCCAGGACCGGCTCGCGCGCCGCCCACAGGAACACGACGCTTCCGACCCACAGCACGAACAGCGACAGCGCCGCGTGGTCCGGCCAGAGATACAACGCTTTCATGTCGCCTCCGATTCGCGTTTCGTTCGGAAGGCCGCGAAATCCAATGAGTGAGGCGTGTCACCCCGTGTTACAATGGGTTCATGGCACGAGCTGCGCGCTGGTTGACCTCATGGCTGGTCCTGGTGGGCGTGGCGGGCGTTCTCGGCTGCCGGACCGTTCCCATACCCGCCTCGCTGCCCACGATCACCGTGCCTCAGGGGCTCACGGCGCGCGACGTCGAGGTCGCGATCCTCGCGGGCATCCGCAACAAGAGCGCTGCCGTGGGCTACGACCCGCTCGTCCCGCCCGCGAACTTCGAGCGCTTCGTGTTCGCGAGCTACATGACCGACCCGCCGGGCAACAGCTGGTTCCCGGAGTCATTGCAGCCCGGGACCGTGATCGCGGCGGTCGACACGCGCGGCCACTACCTCGAGGTCGCGCTGAAGTACGATACGTCGGCCATCCGCACCGAGCTCTTGCAGAGCAGGAATCTGCTGCAGGAGAACGGGCGGATTCACAAGAAGGCGCTGGCGTGGATCGCAAACCTGCACGAGCACATCCAGCGCGAGCTGAATCGCCTGGCGCGGCTGCGCATGGGACCCTCGCCCGAGCCTGCCTCGTCGCCGGGCTGATCGCAGCCGGCTGCGCCCGGCCCGAGTCCGCGCCCGCCGTTGCGCGCACGCCCGTGATCACTCCGACGGCGAGCTGTGTGGGCAATCCGGAAGAGCTCGACCGCACCTGCACGTTCGGCTTCGGCGAGCGCTCGATCGCGGTCTCTGCCATCGGCGCGGCAGAGGTGAAGACCGGCGACGGGGCGGGCACGCGCTTCTCGCTGCCCTATGACTCGGCGCTCACCGACCGGATCTACTCCGCGCCGTATCACGGCGACCTGATCGTGCTGTTCGGTGTCGGGAACGGCGAGGAGGGCTGGGGCGGCGTCGCGCGCCTGCAGCCGCCCGACTTCCACGTGACCTGGCACGTGAAGATCCCGTCGTTCAACGTCGGGCCGGCCGCGCTCGACGGCTCTTCGCTCTACGTCTCGGCCTGCGGCTTCGTGGGCCGCATCGACCTGGAGGGCGGCCGCTGGCTGTGGCAGCACGATGGCCTGTACGACTCGACGAGCGGGCGCTTCAACTCGTTCCTGGTGCCGCTCGTGACTCGCAGCGAGGCGCTGTTCTACGAGCAGCAGAGCCTGGCGCCCGTCTCGCACGGCTCGAAGCTGGTGCGGGTGCAGAAGGACAGCGGCGCGTTCGCGATCGAAGACTCGGAGTGACCGGCGAGTCGGTGCGCGAGGTCCTGGCCTTGCTCGAGCGCGCCGAGGTCGAGGTCTGGCTCGACGGCGGCTGGGGAATCGACGCGCTGCTGGGCGAAGAGACTCGGAGCCATCGCGACCTCGACCTGATCCTCGCGGCCGGCGACGTGCCGCGGCTGTGCGAGGCGCTCGCGGCCGCGGGCTTCTCGCCCAGGCCCGGCGGCAGCGCGACGAGCTTCGTGCTGGCCGACGCGCGCGGCCGCGAGGTCGACGTGCACGCGATCGCCTTCGATGCGCGGGGTTTCGGGGTCTTTCGCCTGCCCGGCGGCAGCTGGCCGTTCCCGCCCTCGGCTTTCCGCGGGCGCGGCCGCGTGGGGAGCCGCGAGGTGCGCTGTCTCTCGCCCGAAGCGCAAGTGGCGTGTCACGGCCAAGGCTACGCGCCAGCGGAGAAGGACCTGGCCGACATGGAGCGCCTGCAGGAGCGCTTCGGCGTGGTGCTCCCGCTCGCCCTGTGTCGCCCGCGCTAGTCAGTCACCTCAAGCGGGCGCGCCGCTGTGTCGATCTCGCCGCGCATGCACCTGCTGCGCGACCTGGCGGACGAGTCCTGATATCCTGGGGCAAAGAGGCCCCCGCCTGTGACCCAGCCCCGGACGTCCGCGAAGAGTGCGCGCCCTGCGCTGCGCTTCGGACCCTTCCTCTTCGACGCGGGTGAGCCGCGCCTCTGGCGCAGCGACTCACCGGTCGAGGTGACTCACCGCGCGCTGATCCTGCTCCACCTGTTGCTCGCGCGCGCGGGCGAACTCGTGAGCAAGGAGGACCTGATCGCGCACGTGTGGCAGCGCGCCGCCGTCTCCGACGCGGCGGTCGCGAAGCGCGTGCAGGAGCTGCGGGCCGCGCTCGCCGACGACCCGCGCGCGCCGACCTGGATCGAGACGGTGCACGGGCGCGGCCTGCGCTTCATCGGCGCGGTGACTCCGGTCGTGGCGGACCGCGCGCCGCTGGTCGGCCGCGCCGACGCGCTGCGGCGCCTGTGCCTGGCGGCGGCCGAGGCCGACCGCTCGCACCGGCGGCTGGTGCTGGTGTCGGGCGAGGCGGGAATCGGCAAGACGAGCCTGCTCGAGTCCTTCCGCGGCGACCCCGCGCTGGCCGGCGCGCTGGTCGGCCAGGGGCAGTGCGTGCCGCAGGGCGAGGGACAGCCGTATCTTCCGGTGGTCGCCGCGGTCGGCGAGCTGCTGCGCAGCGACGACGGTGACTCCGTGGCGCGCAGCCTGGGGCGCAACGCGCCGGCGTGGTCGACCTTGATTCCCGAGCTCGGACTCACGGGGCCGTCGGCGGACGGAGTCAGCCAGCAGCGCATGCTGCTCGAGCTGGCCAGCGCTCTGGAGTGGCTGGCGGGCGCGCGCAGCGTGGTGCTCTTGCTCGAGGACCTGCACTGGGCCGACCCGTCGACGATCGCGCTGCTCGACTTCCTGTCGCGGCGCACGCTGCGCGCCCGGCTGCTCGTGGTGGCGACCTTCCGCGACGCCGCGCTCGGCGCCGAGGCCCGGCCCCTGCGGGCGCTGCTCGCGGGCCGGCTCGGCCGCGACGGCTGCAGCGAGATCAAGCTCGGGCGCCTGTCCGAAGCCGACGTGCGCGCGTATCTGGAGTCGCGCTTCTCGGCCGAGATCTCCGAATCACTGGGCAAGGCCGTGTACGAGCGCACGGGCGGACTGCCGCTGTTCGCGTCCTGGCTGGTCAGCGACCTGGTCGAGCGGCGGGCGGTGCTGCGCGAACGCGGCGCGTGGCGCCTCGACGCCCCGCCCGAGACGATCTCCCGCGTGCTGCCAGACTCACTGCAGCGCTTCTTCGAGCTCCAGCTCGCCGCCCTGCCGCCCGAGCTGGCCGAGCTCTTGGAGACCGCGGCGGTGATCGGTCCTGCGTTCTCGCTGGATCTCCTGGCGCGCGTGTCGGGGCGGGGCGCGGACCGGGTCGAGTCACTCGCGCGCGAGATCGCGGGCACGAGCTTCCTGCTGGGCCGCGCGCCCTCCGGCGGCGGGCCGCGGCTGGCCATCGCGCACGAGCTGCTGCGCGACGCGCTGTACGCGCGCGTGACTCCGGCCCGGCGCCGGGCGCTCCACGGCGCCTGCGCCGCCGAGCTCGCCCGCGCCGAGGCCGAGCCCGCCGAGCTGGCGCTGCACTTCCGCGCGGCGGGCGCGCCGCGCGAGGCGGCCGCAGCGCACGTCGAGGCGGGCCGGCGCGCGGTGGCGGCTCACGCGCACGGCGAGGCCGCGTCGCACTTCGGCGCGGCGGTGGAGCTGCTCGAGCGCGCGGACGGTGCGCCCGAGCTGCTCGTCGACTCACTCCTGGGTCAGGGCGCGAGCCTGGTCGCCGCGCACGGCTACGGCCAGCTGCAGGTGCGCGAGCTGTACCACCGCGCCGAGCGGCTCACGCGCGACGCCCCGGACCCGCGCCGGCGCTTTGCCGCCCTGAACGGCCTGCACTCCTACTACGAGGTGCACGGCGAGATCCCGCGCACCGCCGAGTTCGAGCCCGCCATGCGCGCGGCCGCCCAGGCCGCCGACGATCCCGAGATCCGCGCGCGCGCGCACGCGCAGATCGGCGAGAGACTCTTGTACATGGGGGAGCTGACCGCATCGCGCAGCGAGCTCGAGCTCGCGTGCAGCCTGTGCGACCTGCAGGGCGCCGACCCGCTGGCCTACGCGACCTGGACGCCGGTCGCGGCCGGCGCGCACGGCAACCTGGCCATGATCGAGTGCGAGCTCGGCTTCGCCGACACCGGCCTGCGCCGCGCCCAGCGCGTGATCGACGACATGACGCGCCGCTCGCAGCCCTACAGCGTGGGGCTGGCGCACTTCTTCGCCGCGATCGTGCGCATCCAGCGGCGCGAGCTCCAGGAGTCACTCCCGCACCAGCGCGCGCTGGCGGAAATCGCGGAAGACTACGGCTTCGCGGACTTCGCCATCTGGGCGCAGACCATGGAAGGCTATCTCGCAGCGGAGCTCGGCGACCTGGAGCGCGGCATCGAGCTGATTCGCGCCAGCCTCGCCGAGCTCGACGCGAGCGGCGTGGTCACGCACCGCTCGGGCGTGATGAGCGGGCTGGCCAGCGCGCTGTCTCTCGCGGGCCGGCTCGACGAGGCGCTCGCGGTCCTGGAAGAGACGGCGTCGCTGGTCGAGCGCACGGGCGAGTGGGTGCGCCGTGCCCAGCTGCAGGGGATCCGCGCCATGATCCTGGCGAGGGACTTGCCGCGCCAGGAGGCGGCGGTGCGCGAGAACCTGGAGCTCGCCTACCGGTCGGCAGGCGCCAACGGCTCGCGCATGTGGGCGCTGCGCGTCTCGCTCGGCGCGCTGGCGCTGGCTCAGGCTTCGGGCATGGACCGCGCGCGCTGGCGCGAGCGGGTCGGCCGGGCGCTCGCCGCCATGCCCGAAGGCCGCGAAACGCGCGACCAGATCGAGGCGCGCGCACTGCTCTCCCAAGTGACTCCGTGAGGCACGCGCTGCAGGCGCTCGTCGCGCTGGGCGCGGCGGTCGCCTGCGCGCTCGCCTGGCACACCTACATGGCGTACTGGGGCGCCTGCCGGGTGATCCAGCGCCTGGAAGGGCCGGGCGGCACGGTCGAGGTCTGGGCTTCGCCGCACTACCGCGACTTTCAGCCGCTTCACTTCATGGACACTTCACTGGGCAATCTCACCGACAACGCCGACGTCTCGGTGCTGCTGCGCCGCACGGACGACACGACGTGCGGCGCCGTGTTCGTCGTCCAGGCCGACCTGGCCGAGGACCACGTCCCGATGACCGCCGAGTGGAGCGAGGCCGAGGTGCGAGTCACTGAGCCCAAGCAGCGAGACAGCCTCAGCCTGTCGCTGCGCGGGCCGTGCAAGACGGTCTTCGCCTGGCACCTGACCTGAGACCCGGGCTCGGCGTGCTGCGTCCGGTCAAGTTCGCCACTCACACGTCCGAATCGAAGCTGCACACGAGCTGCGAGTCAGGGAGCTGGCGCGAATGACTCTTCACGAC
>DATKAO010000039.1 GCA_035498015.1 Myxococcota bacterium | reverse complement strand
TGTCACTTTCGTGAGTCGAGCGGGCCACTCTCGACGCCGTTCCTATTCGAGCTTGCTCCGGGAGGGGTTTGCCTCGCCGCCGGTCACCCGGACGGCGCGTGAGCTCTTACCTCACGATTTCACCCTTGCCGCCCGCGGCGAACCGCGGGGTGGGCGGTGTGATTTCTGTTGCACTTTCCCTGAGGTTGCCCTCGGTGGCCGTTAGCCACCTCCCTGCCCTGTGGAGCCCGGACTTTCCTCTCCTCCGCCGAAGCGAAGCAGCGATCCTCCGTCCACCTCCAGCCGCCGAAGTATAGTTTCGCCCCGTCACGGAGGACACCCATGCGCCGCGCGCTGCTCGCCATCGCCCTGTTGGTCGTGGTCGGATTCGGGGCCTGTCAGCTCTTCCTGCCGCAGCGCTTCGCCGTGAACGCGCCGATCCGCGGCATCTTCTTCGGCGCCACGCCGCCGCCCAGGAGCGAGCTCGAGAAGCGCATGAAGCTGCCGGCCGGCTTCGGCTTCGGCGTCTACGCCGAGGGGATCCCGAACGCGCGCTTCCTGCGCTTCACCACGGCGGGTGACTTGCTGGTGAGCTCGCCGCGCGAGAAGGCCGTGTTCATCCTCGCGCGCGACGCGAACGGCGACGGGCGCGCCGACTCGGTGAAGAAGCTCGTGACTGGCCTGGACGCGCCGCACGGGCTCGAGTTCGTGGGCGACTGGCTGTACATCGCCGAGACCGGCGCCGTGAAGCGCGTGCGCTTCGACGCCGCGAAGGGCGCAGTCACGGGCCAGGTCGAGACCGTGCTCGCCGGCCTGCCCACGGGCGGGAATCACTGGACCAAGACCATCCGGCTCGGCCCCGACGGCTGGATGTACGTCTCGATGGGCTCGACCTGCAACGTGTGTCTCGAGACCGAGCCGCGCCGCGCGACGATCGCGCGCTTCAAGCCCGACGGCAGCGGCTACGAGACGTACGCCACCGGCCTGCGCAACTCGGTCGGCTTCGACTGGCGGCCCGCCGACGGCGCGCTCTACGCGACCGACAACGGCCGCGACTTACTCGGCGACGACATCCCGCCCTGCGAGCTGAACGAGATCCAGCCCGGCAAGTTCTACGGCTGGCCCTACCGCTATGGCCACAACGTGCCCGACCCCGACTTCGGCACGCAGGGCGGCGACCAGGCGGCCAGCGCGGTGCCCCCGGCGCACGAGTTCGGGGCCCACGTGGCGCCGCTCGGCATGCGCTTCTACCGCGGCACCGCCTTCCCGGAGCGCTACCGCGGGCAGGCCTTCGTGGCGCTCCACGGCTCCTGGAACCGCAGCAAGAAGAGCGGCTACAAGGTGGTCCTCCTGGAGTGGAAGCCCGACGGCTCGATCGCCGAGTCCGACTTCCTGACCGGCTTCGAGCTGAACGAAGACGTGGTCGGGCGTCCGGTCGACGTGCTCGACGGCCCGGACGGGGCGCTCTACGTGTCGGACGACTTCGCCGGGGCGGTCTACCGGGTCCAGTACCGCGGGGCGGAGTAGAATCGCGCCGATGAGCGCGATCGAGCCTGCGGAGGCGGAACGGCTGCGCGCGGCGGGGATGACGATCGCCCTGCACGCGCACGAAGCGCCCGACCGCCTCGCGATCCTCTCGCCCGCCGGCGACCTGACTTACGGGGAGCTGAACGCGAAGGCCAACCAGCTCGCCCGCGCGTTGCGCGCGCGCGGCCTGGGGCGCGGTGACTCGCTCGCGCTCTTGTGCTCGAACCGGCCCGAGTTCGCGGTCGCCTGGGCGGCCGCGGTGCGCGCCGGCCTGCGACTCACTCCGCTGAACTGGCACCTGCAGCTCGACGAAGCCGCCTACGTGGTCGAGAACTGCGAAGCCAAGGCGTTCCTGGCCGACGTGCGCTTCGCCGCGGTGGCCCGGGAGGCGGCGGCGGCGTGCCCGAAGGCCGAGGTGCGGCTCGCGATCGGCGGCGAGATCCCGGGCTTCGAGTCATTCGACGCCGCGCTGGCCCGCGAGTCCGCCACCGACCTGCCGGATCCCGTGCTGGGCGGCACCATGCTCTACACCTCGGGCACCACCGGACGGCCCAAGGGCGTGCACCGGCGCGAGACGCCCGCGCCCACCGGCGTGGCGCGACTCACCGGGCAGGCCAACGGCTACCGCCCCGCCAGCGACCGCAACCTGTGCGTCGGTCCGCTGTATCACGCGGCGCCGCTCGCGTTCAATCTCGTGGGCGGACTCATGGCCGGCGTGGGCGTGGTGCTGATGGACAAGTTCGACGCCGAGGAGACGCTGCGCACGATCGAGCGCGAGCGAGTCACCCACACGCACATGGTCGCGACCATGTTCCACCGCCTCTTGGGTCTGCCCGAAGACGTGCGCGCCAAGTACGACCTGTCCTCGCTGCGCACGGTGCTGCACGGCGCGGCGCCGACGCCCGTGCACGTGAAGAAGGCGATGATCGACTGGCTCGGTCCGATCCTGCACGAGTACTACGCGGCCACCGAGGGCGGCGGGACCTTCATCTTCGCCGACGAGTGGCTGAAGAAGCCGGGCAGCGTGGGCCGGCCCGCCGACACGGGCACGCTCGAGATCCGCGACGACGGCGGCAAGCCGGTGACTCGCGGCCAGGTCGGCACGATCTGGTTCCGCGCGCCCGCCAAGGGCCGCTTCGAGTACTGGAAGGACACGCAGAAGACCGCCTCTTCCTACGACGGCGACTGGTTCACCATGCGCGACATGGGCTACCAGGACGACGACGGCTACGTGTTTCTCACGGGCCGCACGGCCGAGCTCATCATCTCGGGCGGCGTGAACATCTACCCGGCCGAGATCGACGCGGTGCTGCTCATGCACCCCGCGGTGCGCGACGCGGCGGCCGTGGGCGTGCCCAACGAGGAGTTCGGCGAAGAGGTGAAGGCGGTGGTGCAGACCGCGGAAGGCTGGGACCCGAGTGACTCGCTGGCGCGCGAGCTGCTCGAGCACTGCCGCGCACGGCTGGCGCACTACAAGTGTCCGCGCTCGATCGACTTCGACCCGAACCTGCCGCGCAGCGAGGCCGGCAAGGTGCAGCGCCGCGCGATCCGCGACCGCTACTGGCAAGCGCTCGGCCGCCAGATCTGAAGGGGCGCATGAAGCGGTGGCTGACTCTGTTCGTGGCGCTGGCCGCCGTGGCGCACGCGGCCTCGCCGCCGCCCGAGAAGTGGACGCTGGTGCAGTGCGGCTCCGCGCTGGCCGTGCCCGGCCAGGCGCCGCGCGGCGAGACCACGCTGGTCGTGCACGACGGACAGATCCGCGACGTGCTGAGCGGCTTCACTCCGGTCGAACAGGTCATGTCGGGCAAGAGCGGCGCGTCGGAAGTGATCGACCTGCGCGACAAGTTCTGTCTGCCGGGCCTGGTCGACCTGCACGTGCATCTCACCGCCGAATACACCTCCGACGTTCGGCTGCGGCGAGTCACCGAGGACGAGGCCGAGGTCGCCCTGCGCGCCGCCATGTACGCCAAGCGCACGCTCGACGCGGGCTTCACCACGGTGCGTGACCTGGGCGGCAGCTCGGCAGTGTTCGCGCTGCGCGACGCGATCGCGAACGGCTTCGTGCCCGGCCCGCGCATGTTCGTGGCGGGCAACCCGCTCACCATCACCGGCGGGCACGGCGACCGCACGAGCGGCTACCGCGAGGACCTGTTCGACGCGCCCGGTCCCTATCAGGGAGTGGCCGACGGGCCCTACGCCGCGCGCGCGGCGGTGCGCGCGCAGGTGAAGCTCGGCGCCGACTGGATCAAGGTGCACGCGACCGGCGGCGTGCTCGACACCGTGGCCTCCGGCACCGACCAGCAGTTCAAGGACGACGAGCTGCAGGAGATCGTGAGCACGGCGCACATGCTGGGGCGCAAGGTCGCCGCGCACGCGCACGGCGCAAAGGGCGTGAACGCAGCGCTGCGCGCGGGCGTCGACACGATCGAGCACGGCACGTTCCTCGACGCGGAGTCGATCGAGCTGTTCAAGAAGACCGGCGCCTGGTACGTGCCCACGGTCATCGCGGGCAAGACCGTGGCCGAGCGCGCCAAGCAGCCGGGCTTCTTCCCGCCCGCGGTCGCCGAGAAGGCGCGCGCCGTCGGCCCGCACATCCAGGACGCCCTGCGGCGCGCGCTCGCCGGCGGGGTGAAGATCGCCTTCGGCACCGACGCGGGCGTGTATCCGCACGGCGAGAACGCGCGTGAGTTCCAGTACATGGTGGAAGCCGGAATGACTCCCGCCGCGGCGATCGAGGCCGCCACCAAGAGCGCGGCCATCGTGCTCGGGCTGGAGAGCGAGATCGGGTCACTCGAGCCGGGCAAGCGCGCCGACCTGATCGCCACCCGGCGCAACCCGCTGGTCGACATCCTCGAGCTGCAGCGCGTGGTGTTCGTGATGCGCGCCGGCGACGTCGAGCGCCGCGACCCGGGAGCGGAGCGGTGATCGTCGCGTGTCTCGACCTGGAGGGCGTGCTGGTCCCCGAGATCTGGATCAACGTCGCCGACCGCACGGGCATCGCCGAGCTGCGCCGCACCACGCGCGACGAGCCCGACTACGACAAGCTGATGCGCGGCCGGCTCGAGATCCTCGACCGCCACAAGCTCGGCATCCGCGAGATCGAGGCAGTCATCGCGGGCCTCGAGCCGCTGGAGGGCGCGCTCGAGTTCCTGACCTGGCTGCGCGGGCACTACCAGGTGCTGATCCTGTCCGACACCTTCTACCAGTTCGCGCGGCCGCTCATGCGCAAGCTCGGCTGGCCGACTCTGTTCGCGCACGACCTCGAGATCGAGCCGTCGGGCCGCATCGCGAGCTACCGGCTGCGTCTGCCGGACCAGAAGCGCGCGTCGGTCGAGCGCCTGCACGACCTGCGCTTTCGCGTGATCGCCGCCGGTGACAGCTACAACGACACGAGCATGCTGCTCGCGGCCGACGCCGGCATCCTGTTCCGTCCGCCCGACCACGTGGCCGCCGAGTTCCCCCAGCTGCCCGTCGCGCGGAATTTCGTCCAGCTGCAGCGCGCGTTCGAGCAAGCCGCCGCTCGCATTGCGAGCGCGAAGAGCTAGCCCCTATACTGCGCCGCGCCGAGGAGGAACCCCCTGATGGCCGATGCCGCGCTCGTGCGCATGACCGGCTCACTCATTCGCAAGCGTCGCGACGGCACGCTCGAGGTCCCCGACAACCCGACCATCGCCTACGTGGAAGGTGATGGCACCGGGCGCGACATCTGGAAGGCGTCGGTGCGCGTGTTCGACGCCGCGGTCGCGAAGGCGTTTCACGGCAAGCGCAAGATCGCCTGGTACGAGGTGCTGGCCGGTGAGAAGGCCTTCAAGGCCACCAAGAACTGGCTGCCCGACGAGACGGTCGACACGTTCCGCAAGTGTCTCGTGGGCATCAAGGGGCCGCTGACCACGCCGATCGGCGGCGGCATCCGCAGCCTGAACGTCGCGCTGCGCCAGATCCTCGATCTGTACGTGTGTCTGCGCCCGGTGCGCTGGTACGAGGGCGTGCCCAGCCCCGTGCGCCAGCCGCAGCTGGTCGACATGGTGATCTTCCGCGAGAACACCGAGGACATCTACGCGGGCATCGAGTGGAAGGCCGGCTCGCCCGAGGCCAAGAAAGTCATCGCGTTCCTGCAGAAGCAGATGAAGGTGAAGACGATCCGCTTCCCCGCGACCTCCGGCATCGGCATCAAGCCCGTGAGTCGCCAGGGCACCGAGAGACTCGTGCGCGCGGCGCTCGACTACGCCATCGAGCACAAGCGCAAGTCGGTGACTCTGGTGCACAAGGGCAACATCATGAAGTACACCGAGGGCGCGTTCCGCGACTGGGGCTACAAGCTGGTCAAGAAGGAGTACCAGGGGCGCGCGATCGGCTGGGACGACTGCGGCGGCAAGCCGCCCGACGGCCAGGTCCTGGTCAAGGACTCGATCGCCGACATCACGCTGCAGCAGGTGCTCACTCGCCCCGACGAGTTCGACGTGATCGCGACCATGAACCTGAACGGCGACTATCTCAGCGACGCGCTGGCCGCGCAGGTCGGCGGCATCGGCATCGCGCCGGGCGCGAACATCAACTACAAGACCGGCCACGGCATCTTCGAGGCCACGCACGGCACCGCGCCCAAGTACGCCGACCAGGACAAGGTGAACCCGAGCTCGGTCATCCTGTCGGGCGTGATGATGCTCGACCACCTGGGCTGGGGCGAGGCCGCGCGCATGATCGACCGCGGCATCTCGCGCGCGATCGCGCAGAAGCGCGTGACTTACGATTTCCACCGCCTGATGGAAGGCGCCACGCTGCTCCGGTGCTCGGAGTTCGGCGACGCCATCATCGAGAACATGGAGTGACTCCGTGAAGCGACCGAAGATCTCGCTGATCGGCGCGGGTCAGATCGGCGGCGTGCAGGCCGCCCTGATCGCGCAGCGCCGCATCGCCGACGTGGTGCTGTTCGACGTGGTCGAGGGCGTGCCGCAGGGCAAGGCGCTCGACATCTGCCACGCGCTCTCGGGCTGGGGCAGCGACGTCTCGGTGACCGGCACGAACGACTACAAGGACACCGCCGGCTCCGACCTCTACATCGTGACCGCCGGCGTGCCGCGCAAGCCGGGCATGAGCCGCGACGACCTGTTGAGCGTGAACCTGGGCATCATCAAGACCGTCGCCGCCGGCATCCAGCAGCACTCGCCCAACGCGGTCGTGATCGTGGTCTCGAACCCGCTCGACGTGATGGTGCTGGCCATGCAGCAGCTCACGGGCTTCCCGCACAAGCGCGTGTTCGGCCAGGCCGGCGTGCTCGACTCCTCGCGCTTCCGCTTCTTCGTGGCCCAGCACCTGGGCGTCTCGGTGCGCGACGTGCACGCGGTCGTGCTGGGCGGCCACGGCGACACCATGGTCCCGCTGCCGAGATACTGCAGCGTGGGCGGCGTGCCGCTGCGCAAGCTCGTGGACGACGCCACGATCGCCAAGATCTCGAAGCGCACGCAGGACGCGGGCGGCGAGGTCGTGGCGCTGCTCAAGACCGGTTCGGCCTTCGTGTCTCCCGCCGAGGCCTCGATCGAGATGGCCGAGGCGGTGCTGTTCGACCAGAAGCGCGTCCTGCCCTGCGCCGCGTATCTCGACGGCCAGTACGGTCACAAGGGCATGTACTTCGGCGTGCCGGTGGTGATCGGCTCGGGCGGCGTCGAGCGCGTGCTCGAGCTCGAGCTCGACCGCGACGAGAAGGCGCTGCTCGACAAGAGCGCCGAGGCCGTGAAGTCACTCGTCGCCGCGGCGAAGCTCTGAGGGGCGCGCGATGAACGTCCACGAGTACCAGGCGAAGGCGCTGCTGCGCGAGTTCGGGATCGAGGTCCCGCCGGGCCGGCTGGTCACGACCGCGGCCGAGGCCGAGCAGGCCGCGCGCGACATCGGCGGCGTGGTGGTGGTGAAGGCGCAGGTCCACGCCGGCGGCCGCGGCAAGGCCGGCGGCATCAAGGTGGTGAAGACGCCCGAGCAGGCGCGCCAGACCGCCGAAGAGATGATCGGCATGCGGCTGGTCACCAAGCAGACCGGCGCCGAGGGCAAGGTCGTGCGCCGGCTGTACGTGGAGGCGGGCTCGAAGATCGAGGGCGAGCTGTATCTCGCGCTCCTGGTCGACCGCGCCACGCAGAACGTGGCCATCCTGGGCTCGACCGCCGGCGGCATGGACATCGAGGAGGTCGCGCACGCCACGCCCGAGAAGATCCTCTCCGTGCAGGTCGACCCGCTGGTCGGCGTGTGCGACTTCCAGTCGCGCCAGCTCGGCAAGCGGCTGGGACTCACCGGCAAGCGCAACGACTCGTTCGTGTCACTCGTGCGCAACCTGTACCGGCTGTTCATGGAGAAGGACGTGTCGCTGGCCGAGGTGAACCCGCTCGTGATCTCGGGTGACTCGGTGATCCCGCTCGACTGCAAGCTCAACTTCGACGACAACGCCCTCTACCGGCACAAGGACCTGGCCGCGCTGCGCGACCCCGACGAGGAGGATCCGCGCGAGGCCGAGGCCGCGAAATACGACCTGAACTGGGTCTCGCTCGACGGCAACATCGGCTGCATGGTCAACGGCGCGGGCCTGGCCATGGCCACCATGGACATCATCCAGTACGCCGGCGGCAAGCCCGCGAACTTCCTCGACCTGGGCGGAGGCGCCGACGCCGAGCGCGTGGCGCACGCCTTCCGCCTGATCCTCGCGGACAAGAACGTGAAGGGGATCCTGGTGAACATCTTCGGCGGGATCGTGCTCTGCGACCGGGTCGCGGAAGGCATCATCTCCGCCGCCAAGTCGGTGGGCGTGAAGGTGCCGCTGGTCGTGCGGCTCGATGGCACGAACGCCGAGAAGGGCCGGCAGATGCTGGCCGGCTCGGGCTTGGGAATCACTCCGGCCGACGGCATGAAGGACGCGGGCGAGAAGATCGTCCGCGCGGTGGCGGCATGAGCATCCTGGTGACTTCCGACACGAAGGTCCTGGTCCAGGGCATGGGCAAGACCGGCCAGCTCCACGCGGCTCTCTCGCTCGAGTTCGGCACGAAGGTCGTGGGCGGAGTGACTCCCGGCCGCGGCGGCAGCGAGGCCGGCGGCCTGCCGGTGTTCGACACGGTGCGCGAGGCGGTGAAGGAGACGGGCGCGAACGCCTCGGTCGTGTTCGTGCCCGCCCCGGGCGCCGCCGACGCCATTCTCGAGGCGGCGGACGCCGGTATCTCGCTGGTCTGCGCCATCACCGAAGGCGTGCCGGTGCGCGACATGCTGCGCGTGCGCGCGGCGCTGCGCGGCTGGAGCGGGCGGCTGATCGGCCCGAACTGCCCGGGCTTGCTCGATCCGGGCCTGAAGGTCCGCATCGGGATCGCGCCGTACTCGATCTTCAAGGCCGGCTCGGTGGGCGTGGTGTCGCGCTCGGGCACGCTGACTTATGAAGCGGTGCACCAGCTCTCGCGACTGGGCATCGGCCAGACGACCTGCGTCGGCATCGGCGGAGACCCGATCCCCGGCACGAGCTTCGTCGACACGCTGAAGCTGTTCCAGGCCGACAAGGCGACCAAGGCCGTGGTCATGATCGGCGAGATCGGCGGCAGCGCCGAGGAAGAGGCCGCGGAGTACGTGGCCTCCGAGATGAACAAGCCGGTGGCGGCGTTCATCGCGGGCGCCACGGCGCCGTCGGGCAAGCGCATGGGTCACGCCGGCGCGATCATCTCGGGCGGGAAGGGCACGGCCGACGGCAAGCGCAAGGCGCTCGAGAAGGCGGGCATCCCGGTGGCCGCGTCGCCGGCGTTGATCGGCGAGACACTCGCGCAGGCCGCGCCGAACGTGCGCTGAATGAGCCTCCTGGTCGTCGGATCGGTCGCGCTCGACGACATCGAGGCGCCCGCGGGCGCGGTGAAGTCGGTGCTGGGCGGCGCGGCCTCGTACTTCGGCGTGGCCGCCAGCTACTTCGTGCCCGTGCGCGTGGTGGCGGTCGTGGGCGACGACTTCCCCGAGGAGCACGTGCGCTTCCTGGCCAGCAAGGGTCTCGATCTGGCGGGCCTGGAGCGCGTGCCGGGCCGCACCTTCCGCTGGGGCGGCCGCTACCGCGCCTCGCTGAACGAGCGCGACACGCTGTTCACCGAGCTCGGCGTGTTCGCCGACTTTCGGCCCAAGCTCCCGCCCGCCTACCGCGACTCCGAGTGGGTGTTCCTGGCCAACATCCAGCCCACGCTGCAGAAGGACGTGCTCGAGCAGACACGCTCGCCGCGCTTCTCCGCCATGGACACCATGAACTTCTGGATCGAGGGCGCGCGCGCCGAGCTCGCGCAGACGCTCTCGCTCGTGAAGGGGCTGGTGATCAACGACGAAGAGGCGCGCCAGCTCACGGGCCAGTCGAATCTGGTGCTCGCGGCAGACGCGATCCGCCAGATGGGCCCGCGCGTGGTGATCGTGAAGCGCGGCGAGCACGGCGCGCTCCTGTTCGACGACGAGGGCGTGTTCGCCGCGCCCGCCTTCCCGCTGCGCGAGGTGCGCGACCCGACCGGCGCCGGCGACGCTTTCGCCGGCGGGCTGATGGGCGCGCTCGCGAGTCACGGCGAGGTCACCACCGACTCCCTGCGCCGCGCGATGATCTACGGGTCCGTGCTCGCCTCGTTCTGCGTCGAGCGCTTCAGCCTGGACCGCCTGCGCGACCTGACCCGTGCCGAGGTCGACGCCCGCTTCGAACAGTTCCGCCGCCTGACGGCGTTCTGAGTCGTGTACGGCCGCGGGCGGCCGCGGCCTGCGACCTTCGCTCGGCTTCGCCTCACTGCGCGCTGCGCTTGCACGGACCCCCATCCGGGGCGTGCAGGTAGAGCATAAAGAGCGGCGGTTTCTCTCCCGATAGGCCGGACATGTTCTCGAAGTCCGACGGCCCGACCGCGTTGCGCGCGGACCTGGTGCGCGCGCTGTCCTTCTCGGAGGCCAAAGTCACGCGCGACGACGTGAGTGACGCCGTCGAGTCAGTCGCGGCGCTCGCGGCGGTCTGGAACGGCCGAAAGGGGTATGTCGCGATCCTGGTGCGCGACGTGGAGCCCGCGCGCATCGAGCGCTACGTGACCGAGGGCGCGATCACTTCGACCGAGGCGCTGGCGGCAGCGACCGAGGAGGCGATCGCGTTCGCCGAGACACTGGGCTTCGTGATGGACGCCCCGGTCTTCTCCGACCTGTCGGAGGTCGAGCGTGAGTCGCGCATGCAGCGCTGGAACAAGCTGCGCAAGCTGCGCAAGCCCGCGGCCGCCGACGCCTCCGCCGCCGGTGGAGACACCGCGGAGCTCGCCATTCCCGAGCCGCCGGCCGTGCCCATGCCCGCGGGCCTCGACATCGGACCCGACGAGCTCTCGATCCCGGCACCCCCTCCGATTCCCGAGATCGAGATGTCCGAGGCCGACGTGGTCGACTCACCGGGTGCCGACCCGGAGGCCGACACCAGCCTGATGGCGCAGCCGCAGGGCAGCGCCGTGCTGGGCAGGATCTCGCTGGTCCGACGCGGCGGCGCCGACGCGCGCCGCATGGAACAGATCGCACGCCTGTTGGCATTTTTTTGAGTCACTGGAGGGGAACCATGAGGAACTCGAAAGCGCTCGTCGTGAGCTTCGTCGCGCTCGCCGTCGCGGCGGGCTGTGCCAAACCGACCGACCGCGAGCTGCTGCTCGCCGACCAGCATCGCGACCTCGCGACCACGAAGCTGAGCCAGAACGAGCCCGAAGCGGCCATCGGCGAGTACCGCAAGGCGCTCACGCTCAACCCGAAGGACGCAGACACTCACTTCGGGCTGGCGGAGGCCTACCGGCGCAAGGGCATGCTGGCCGAGACCGAGCACGAGCTGCGCGAGGCGCTGCGGCTCGACCCCGCCCACCAGGAGGCGCGGCTGGCGCTGGGAGTGACTCACCTGCAGCAGGAGCGTTGGGCCGACGCCGCGGCCGAGTTCCAGAGGCTGATCGACGACCCGACCTTCATCCGGCCGGCGCGCGCTCTTGTCAACCTGGGCTGGGCTCACTACAAATCCGGCGACCTCGATCAGGCGGTTTCGGACCTGCAGCGCGCGCTCAAGATCGATCGCACGAACTACACCGCGCACCTCGATCTGGGCATCGTGCTGTACGACCAGGGGAAGCTGGTCGAGGCCGTCCAGCATTTCGATGAGTGTGTGAAGATCGTCGCGGACCGGCCCGCGCTGGTGTACGGCGGGGCGGAGGCCGAGGCGAGGTTCCGGATGGCGCAAGCCTACGTGCGCCTGGATCAGCGGCCGCGAGCGGTGGAGTCGCTGCGGGCCGCGGTGGAACGCGGGGGCCAGAGCGAGTGGGCGCAGAAGTCGAGCGACTATCTGAAGGTGCTGCAGTAGCGGGCGCGCAAGCGGCCGCGGGCTCGTTCGGCGCCTGGTATCGCCGGCAGCGCGAGCTGCGGGGTATCTCGCTCTTCTACGTGGCCGCGCGCACCAAGCTCTCGCCCGAACGCGTGCGCGAGATCGAGGAGAACGCCGCGCTCGAGACCGACGCCGTGGGCCGCGCCACCGCCCGCGCGCTGGCGCACGCGATCGGCGCGGACCCCGACGAGGCCGCGGCCCAGCTCGGCACGGCTGCGCCCGCGCGGCCGCGGCGGCGGCCCAGCTTCTCCAACCTGCCGCTCGTGCTCGGCCGGGTCGGCCGCACGGCCGGCCTGGCGCTCGTGCTGGCGCTGGGCGTGTGGCTCTTGGGCCTGTGGCTTTCGAGCACATCGTCGAGCGCCTCCGCGCCCGCGCACCCGGTCTACAAGCCGGACTACGTCGACCAGCTGCTCCGCCACGAGTAGGCTAGTGACATGCCGGCCGAGCATCGGACACGCGCGCTCGTGCTGCGCACGTTCGACCAGGGCGAGTCGGACCGCGTGGTGCACCTGTACAGCGAGGCGCTGGGGCGCATCTCGGCCATCGCCAAGGGCGCGCGCCGCTCGAAGCGCCGCTTCCCGGGCACGCTCGAGATCCTGTCGCTGGTCGACGTGCGGCTGGTCGATCCGCCGCGTGCCGCGCTCGCGCGGCTCGAGGGCGCCAAGCTGGTGCGCGCGTTCGAGGGCATTCCTGCCCAGCTGGGCCGCTTCGCGATCGCATGTCAGTTCCTCGAGCTCCTGAACCGCGCCACGCCCGACCGCGAGGCGCAGCCGGAGCTGTTCCACTTCGCGTGTGGGGTGCTCGAGGTGCTCGACACGGAGACACCCGACGCGCTGCTCGCGCTGCTCGTGCTGGCCAAGACCCTGGCCCGGCTCGGCTACCGGCCCCAGCTCGTGCGCTGCGCGCTGTGCGCTGCGGACCTGCCGGCCGAGGGCCGGGTGGGCTTCATCCCGGCGCACGGCGGCGCGGTGTGTCGCGCCTGCTGCGGCCCCGACGACGCGCGCATCGCGGCGCGGCTCCTGCGGGCGCTCGAAGCGGGCCTGCGTCAGCCGTTGCGCTCGCGGGCCGAGATCGGGCTGGGCGAGCGCGAGCTGCCGCTCGCCGGGCGCCTGGTCGAGCGTTTCTTCCGCTTCCACGTGGGCTTCGAGCTGCGCTCCGAGGCCTTTCTGCGCGGCGTCTTCGCCGACGCAGGTGCGCACGGCGCTTCGGTTGACGCAGACTCGGGCCGCGAGGATACTGCGCCCCCGTCCGACCCCCACCCGACGGCGCGCATCGAACCTCCACATGTCTGAATCCGCGCCCCTCCAAGACGAGCTAGGAGGCCACGAGCTTGGCCAAGCGTAAAGCGACCTCGGCGAAGCGCGCGCCCGCGAAGTCACCTCGCTCGCGCCGCCGGGCGTACTTCTTCGGCGCCGGTCGGGCCGACGGCAACGCCAGTCAGAAGAACTTGCTGGGCGGGAAGGGCGCGAACCTCGCCGAGATGACTCGCCTCGGCGTGCCCGTGCCGGCCGGCTTCACGATCTCCACCGACGTGTGCACCGAGTTCAACGCGCTCGGCCGCAAGCTCCCGTCCGGGCTCGACGCCGAGGTGCGCGCGAACCTCGCCAAGGTCGAGCGCGCCATGGGCGGAAAGTTCGGCTCGCGCGAGCGCCCGCTGCTGGTCTCGGTGCGCTCGGGCGCCCGGGCCTCGATGCCCGGCATGATGGACACGGTCCTCAACCTGGGCCTCAACGATCAGACCGTGCAGGGCCTGATCGAGGAGAGCGGCGACCGCCGCTTCGCCTACGACACCTACCGCCGCTTCATCCACATGTACGGCGACGTGGTGCTGGGCGTGAAACACGAGCTGTTCGAAGACCGGCTCGACCAGCTCAAGCGCGAGAAGCGCGTGAAGCTCGACACCGAGCTCGGCGCCGACGACCTCGAGGGGCTCGTCGCGAGCTACAAGCGCGTGGTCGAGGAGGCGACCGGCAAGGACTTCCCCGACGATCCCCACGAACAGCTCCGCGGCGCCATCGCCGCGGTTTTTCTTTCCTGGAACACGCCGCGCGCCGAGACCTACCGCAAGCTGAACAACATCCCGTCGGAATGGGGCACGGCTGTGAACGTGCAGGCCATGGTCTACGGGAACCTGGGCGACGACTCCGCGACCGGCGTGGCGTTCACGCGCGACCCGTCGACGGGCGAGCGCCGCTTCTTCGGTGAGTTCCTGCCGCGCGCGCAGGGCGAGGACGTGGTCGCGGGCATCCGCACGCCGCAGCCGATCGGCAAGAAGGACCGCACGCACGGCGCGCTGCCCTCGCTCGAGGAGCTCATGCCCAAGAGCTACCGCGAGCTCCTGCGCACGGCCCAGCTGCTCGAGAGACACTACGCCGACATGCAGGACCTCGAGTTCACCATCCAGCGCGGCCGGCTGTGGATGCTGCAGACGCGCAACGGCAAGCGCACCGCGCGCGCCGCGGTGAAGATCGCCGTCGACATGGCGCGCGAGGGCCGGATCGACCGCAAGACCGCGCTCGAGCGCGTCGTGCCCGAGACACTCGATCAGCTGCTGCACCCCACGCTCGACGCCAAGGCCGCGCCCCCGCCGATCGGCCAGGGCCTGCCGGCCTCGCCGGGTGCGGCGGTCGGGCGCATCGTGTTCACCGCCGAGGACGCCGAGAGCGCCGCCGAGGGGGGCGAAGAAGTGGTGCTCGTGCGGCGCGAGACCTCACCGGAAGACATCCACGGCATGCACGCCGCGCAGGGCATCCTCACGGCGCTGGGCGGCATGACCTCGCACGCCGCGGTCGTGGCGCGCGGGATGGGTAAATGCTGCGTGGCGGGCTGCTCCGCGCTGTCGATCGACTTCGAGCGCCGACGCGCGACACTGGGCGGTGTAGAGCTCACCGAGCGCGACGTGATCACGCTCGACGGCTCGACCGGCAACGTGTTCAAGGGCCGCGTGCGCACCGTCGAGCCCGAGCTGTCCAAGGACTTCCAGACACTGATGAAGTGGGCCGACCAGGTGCGCCGCTTGCGCGTGCGCGCGAACGCCGACACTCCGACCGACGCCGAGGTGGCCGTGCGCTTCGGCGCCGAGGGCGTCGGGCTGTGCCGCACCGAGCACATGTTCTTCCAGGCGGAGCGCATCTTGGCCGTGCGCCGCATGATCCTCTCCGAGACCGCCGACGAGCGCGCCGCGGCACTGGTGCCGATCCTGCCCATGCAGCGCGAGGACTTCGTCGGGATCTTCACCGCCATGGCCGGGCGGCCAGTCACGATCCGCCTGCTCGACCCGCCGCTGCACGAGTTCCTGCCGCACACCGGCGAGGAGATGTCGAACCTGGCGCGCGACCTGGGCGTGCCCGAGCTCGAGCTGCGCCGCAAGGTCGAGGGCCTGCGCGAGTTCAACCCCATGCTCGGTCACCGCGGCTCGCGGCTGGCAGTCACCTACCCCGAGATCTACGAGATGCAGGTGCGCGCGATCGTCGAGGCCGCCTGTGTCTGCGCGGAGCGCGCGGTGAAGACTCACCCCGAGATCATGCTGCCGCTGGTCCAGGGCGCGCGCGAGCTGCGGCTGCTGCGCGATCTGGTCGACCGCACCGCGAAGGCCGTGATGAAAGAGCGCGGCAAGACCGTCCGTTACCACGTGGGGACGATGATCGAGGTGCCGCGCGCGGCGATCGTGGCCGACCGGCTGGCCGAGGTCGCCGAGTTCTTCTCTTTCGGCACGAACGACCTGACCCAGATGACGCTCGCGCTCTCGCGCGACGACTCGGGCCGGTTCCTGCCGGCCTACGTCCAGCGCCAGCTCATGGATGACGATCCGTTCGTCACGCTCGACAAGGGCGGCGTGGGAGCGCTG
>DATKAO010000038.1 GCA_035498015.1 Myxococcota bacterium | reverse complement strand
CGAGTCTCTCGAACGCGGCGAGCGCGGCGGTGGTGAAGAGCACCAGCAGCATGTCGGCCGTGCCCAGCCGGGCCGAGAGCCAGAACTGCGCCATGGCCGCGAGCGCCGCCGCCGCGGCGAGCCCGCTCGCCGGCTCGAGCGCGCGCGAGCCCCAGGCGAGCACGACCGCCAGCGTGGCGAGCCCCGCGAGCGCCGACACGCTGCGCAGAGTGATGCCGCTCGGGCCGCCCGCGAGCTCGGCCGTGGCCGCGGCCGCCCAGTAGAAGAGCGGCGGCTTCTGCAGCCGCGCCGTGCCGTGCAGCGGCGGGAACAGCCATTGGCCGCTGGCCAGCATCTCGCGCACGATCGCGTCGCTGCGCTGCTCGCCGCGGTGGTGCGGGGGCGGCTCTCCCAGGCGCCAGAACAATCCGAACGCCACGGCCGCGAACAGCGCGACGGCGAGCGCGCGGCGAGTCACTGCGCCAGCGGTCCCTCACTGCGCAGGCGCGCGTACACGGCGTGGTCCACGTAGTGATCGTACAGCCATCCGGCCTGGCGCAGCACGCCCTCGAGCCGGAAGCCCAGGGCCTCCGCCAGCGCCCGGCTGCGCGCGTTCTCGCTGGCCGCGACGAGCTCGATGCGATTCAGGCCCAGTGACTCGAAGCCGTGCCGCACGCACGCGCGGCAGCACGCGCTCATGATGCCCCTGCCCTGCCGGTCGGCGCGCAGCCAGTAGCCCAGCTCGCCGCTGCGGTTGTCGTGATCGATGCGGCGGAAGCCGCACACGCCGGCCAGCTCGCCCTCGTGCACGACCGCGAGCTCGAGCGACGTGCCCGCGTGCTCGCGCTCGGCCACGGCCCGGATGAAGATCCCGATCTGCGCGACCTCGCGCACCGCGTCCAGCCACGGCAGCCAGGCGCGCAGGTACGCGCGGTTCGCGTCGACCAGGGCGAACAGCGGCCCGGCGTCCTCGGCGGCGAGCGAGCGGAGCGACGTGCGCTCGTCCGCGCGCAGGATCATCGGATCACAGTCAGGGACTCGAGGAGAGCCCGCCGTACAGCGCGCGAATCAGTCGGCCGAGCCGCTTGTCGCCGGTCGTGCCCGGGCTCATCCGGTTCATCACGTAGGCGAGCGAGACGCGCGCGTCGCAGTCGGCCAGGGCGAAAGAGCCGCCCCAGCCGCCGTGACCGAAGGTGCGCGGGTTGGGCGAGAGCGGCAGGTCCTTGCTGGCCAGCATGAAGCCCAGGCCCCAGCGCATGGGACCGAGCACCAGGTCCTTGCCGTAGCACTGCTCGGCGATGGCGCGCGCGATCGAGGCCTCGCGGAGCAGCCGCACGCCGTCGAGTGACCCGCCGCAGGCCAGCGCCGCCATGATGCGCGCCGCGCCGCGCGCGTTGGCCTGGCCGTTGGCCGCCGGCACCTCGGCCGCGCGCCAGGCGCGCGTGTTGGCGATGGTCTGGGTCACGCTCGGGTTGGCGAGCGCGCGCCGCAGCTCGTAGCTCGAGTCACCGGGCTTGGGCGGCTCGGCCAGCGGGGCCGGCGGATCGGGCGGCACCATCTCGACCACGCGCGGCTCCTCGGACTCCGGCAGGCCGATCCAGAACTCCGCGCCGAGCTTCGAGGCGACCTCGTCGCGGAAGAACGCGCCCAGCGTGCGGCCGTCGATGCGCCGCAGCACCTCGCCCACCAGGTGCCCGAAGGTGATCGCGTGATAGCCGCTGCGCGTGCCCGGCTCCCACAGCGGCTTCTGCGCCGCGAGCGCCGCGCAGAAGCCCTGCCAGTCGAGCACGCCCTCGGCCGGCATGGGCTCGGAGAGACCCGCGAGACCCGACTGGTGCGACAGCAGGTAGCGCACCGGGATCGCGCCCTTGCCGGCGGCCGCGAACTCCGGCCAGTAGCGCGCCACCGGCGCGTCGAAGTCGAGCCCGCCGCGGTCGGCCAGCACGTGCGCGCACAGCGCGGTCATGGCCTTGGTGGTCGACCACACGTTCGCCAGCGAGTCCCTTTGCCAGGGCCGCGTGCGCGCGGCGTCGGCGTGGCCGCCCCACAGGTCCACCACCAGCTCGCCGTTCACGGTGGCGGCGAACGAGGCGCCCACCTCGTTCTCGACCGCGAAGTTCTTCGCGAAGGCGTCCTGGACCCGCGCGAAGCGGGCGGAGCAGTGACCCCCGACCTCCACTAGCGCGGCGCCGAGTTGAACTGCGCGAAGTCCGGCCGGCGCGTGCGCCACCAGTAGGCGACGGTGAAGCCCGACCAGTTGTTCGTGACCTTGCCCGCGGCCGTCTTGTACCAGCTCTTGCAGCCGGCGGCCCAGGCGGTGTCCAAAAGCTCGCGCTGCACCCGTTCGTTGTAGCTGCGCATGACTTCGGGGCGCACGTCGAGATAGCGCAGGTTGCGGCGCATCAGCTCCTGGATGCACTGCAGCGCGTAGCTCACCTGGCACTCGATCATGAAGATGATCGAGTTGTGACCCAGGTTCGTGTTCGGCCCGTACATCAGATACAGGTTCGGGAAGCCCGCGATCGTGAGTCCCAGGTGCGCCTCGGCGCCCTCGCGCCACAGCTCTTCGAGCTTGCGGCCGCCCAGGCCCTCGATCTGCATCGGCGCCAGGAACGACGTGGCCTGGAAGCCGGTCGCGAGCAGGAGCGTGTCGGCCGGGTGGTGCACGCCGTCGGCAGTCACCACGCCGTCGCGCACGATGCGCTGGATGGGGCTGGTCACCACGTCGACGTTGGGCCGCGCCAGCGCCGGGTAGAAGTCGTCGTCGATCAGGATGCGCTTGCAGCCCACGCGGTAGTCGGGCGTCAGCTTCTTGCGCAGCTCGGGGTCGGGGATCGACGCCTCGAGATACATGCGCGCGCCCTTCTGGAACAGGCGCGCGTAGAAGCCCTCGCGCGCGAACGCCATGAAGTTCTTCTCGAGCTGCCAGTAGAAGAACCAGCGGTAGATGCGCGCGAGCGCCGGGAAGCTGCGGAAGAAGCGCTTGGCGCGCTCGCTGTAGGCGTAGTCACCGCGCGGCACCACCCAGTTCGCCGAGCGCTGCAGGATCGTGAGCTTCTTCGCCTGCGCCGCGACCTTGGGAATGAACTGGATGGCGCTCGCGCCGTTGCCCACGCAGACCACGTTCTTGCCCGTGAAGTCGTGGCTCGTGTCCCAGCGCGCGGAGTGGAACTTCGGCCCGTCGAAGTCCTGCAGGCCCGGCAGGTCGGGCACGAAGGGCCGGTTGAGCTGGCCGGTGCCGCTCACCAGCACGTCGGCCACGATCTCCTCGCCCGACTTCGTGCGCACGCGCCACTGGCCGGCGCCCTCGTCGAAGCTCGCGCCCGAGACCTCTGTGCCGAAGCGGATGTGCGGCAGGATCCCGTACTTCTCCGCGGTGCGCTGCAGATACTCCCGGATCTCGGCCTGCCCCGAGAACTTTCGCGTCCAGTCCGGGTTGGGCTCGAACGAGTAGCAGTAGAAGTGCGAGGGCACGTCGCACGCCGCGCCCGGGTACTGGTTCTCGTTCCAGGTTCCGCCGATCCGATCGTTCTTCTCGAGGATCGTGAACGACGAGATACCGGCCTTCTTCAACTGGATGCCCATGCACAGGCCAGAGACGCCTGCGCCGAGAATCGCCACCGCCGGGGTCCGACCAGAGCTTGCCACGCCACAGATATAGCACGCGGCTGCCTTCGAATTCGGCAGCGGGTCCGGGAATCGGCAGCCCGCGCGCAGCGCACCGTGGCACCCGGTTTGCTCGTCCAAGTGAGCATGCTCGGGCTGGTGCTGACCGCAGGGGGCGCGCGGGGCGCGTACCAGGCGGGTGTGTTGAAGCGGATCTCGGAGCTGCCCTATCTGCGGGAGCGGCCGCAGCCCTTCGAGATCATCGCCGGCGCGTCGGCGGGCGCGATCAACGGCACCATCCTCGCGGCGCACAGCGAGCGCTTCGGCGTCGCCGCGAGCGAGGTCGCGCGCGTGTGGGGCGAGCTCGCGGTGGACCGCGTGTTCCGCACCGACCTCGCGGCCCTGGCGCTGGGCGGCGCGTCGCTCCTGTGCGACTTCACGATCGGCGGACTACTCGGCCGGACGGGCACCTACGGGCTGCTCGACCCGAGCCCGCTCGAGGCCCTGCTCCAGAGCGCCCTGCCGCCGAACGGCGTGCGTTCTGCGATCGAGCGCGGCGAGCTCTACGCGGTGGCGGTGTCGGCCACGAGCTATCACTCGGGCCGCTCGTACACCTTCATCCAGGGCCGGCAGGGGCACGCAATCTGGAGCAAGAGCCGGCGCGTGGTGCTGCCGGTGACTCTGACTCACAAGCACATCCTGGCGTCGGGAGCGATTCCGATCGTGTTCCCGCCGGTGCGGCTCGACTCGGGCTCGGGCGACCGCTGGTTCGGCGACGGCGGCATGCGGCTGGTCGCGCCGCTCTCGCCCGCGATCCGGCTCGGCGCGCGCCGGCTGCTCGCGATCGGCGTGCGCTCGACGCGCGCCGCGAGCGCCCTCGCGCAGCACGAGGCCGCGGCCGATCACCCGCTGCCCTGCCCGCCGCTCGCGCAGGTCTGCGGCGTGTTCCTGAACGCGATCTTCCTGGACCACCTCGACACCGACCTGGACCACCTGCGGCGCATGAACGAGCTGGTGGCGGCGCACAACAGCCAGGGCGTGCAGGAGCCCATGCGGCGCATCACCCCGCTCGCGGTCAGCCCGTCGGAAGACCTGGCGCTCGTCGCGCAGCGCTTCGCGCACCGCATGCCGCGGCTGCTGCGCTTCGTGCTCGACGGTCTGGGCACGCCCGACGCGCAGAGCGCCGACCTGATGAGCTACCTCTTGTTCGACTCGGCGTACACGAGCACGCTGGTCGACATCGGCTACCGCGACGCGGACAAGCAGATCGGCGAGATCGAGGCGCTGATCTCAGGGGAACTCGACCGGGAGGTTTTCGGGCCGCCGGAAGAACCCCATCTGCTGCCACCGCACTAAGTCGTCGCGCATGCGCGCGTTGGCGGGCATGAGGTCGAGCGTGGCATCGAGCATGAAGCCCATCTCGGCCTTGGCGAGGTGCACGCCCAGACAGTAGTGCGGGCCGCGGCCGAAGATGGTGAGGTCGGTGTTGTCGCGCTCGACGTCGAAGCGGTCGGGGTCGGGGAAGACCGACGGGTCGCGGTGCGCGCCGCTGAACGACAGCATCAGCATCTGGCCCTTCCGGATCGGCTTTCCGCGCAGCTCGAAGTCCCGGACCGCGTAGCGCGGGAGGCCGCCCTGGCCGCCGAACGAGTAACGCAGGATCTCGTTCACGGCGCCGGGAATGAGCGTGCGATCGCGGCGCAGTCTCTCCGCGGCCTCGGGGTGCGCCAGGAGCGTGGTCACGGTGACCATGCCGCCGATCGCGGTGGTCTCGCTGCCCGCGCCGATCAGTCCCGCCACCAGGTTCACGATCTCGTCGTCGCTCATCGCGTCGCCGCGGTCGCTGGCGCGCACCAGGTCGGTGATCAGGTCCTCCTGCGGCGAGTGTCTGCGGTCGTCGGCCATCTTGCGCACCCACTCGGCCAGCTCGAGGAACGCGGCGTTGCCGAGCTCGCGCAGCTTGGCGTCGCTGAACGAGAAGAAGCCGCGGATCGTGGCCTGCGCCAGCTCGCGGAAGCGCACCTCCTCGCCGGTCTTCGCGGGCACCCCGGTGACTCGGCTCATCACCGCGTTGGGGATCGGATCGGTGAACTCACTCATCAGGTCGACCACGCCGCGCCGCCCGCGCAGCGGCGCCGCGAACTGCTCGACCACGTCCTTCACCTGCTGGTCCATGCGCGAGATCGCGCGCGGCGTGAACGCGGCCGACACCAGCCGGCGCACGCGCGCGTGCTCCTCGGGCGGCAGCGAGAACAGCCCCTGGCCCTCGACCTTGGCCATGTAGGTGCCGGGCGCGGGCGGCACGTAGTGCTCGTACGCGCGCGGGTCGTTGGTGACGTTGGGGTCCGTGAACAGGTTGCGCACGTCGTCGTAGCGGGTGACGAACCAGAAGCCGAGCCCGGGCACGAAGTGCACCGGATCCTCGACGCGCAGCCGCGCGATCACCGGGTACGGATCGAGCATGAACTCTTCGGTCAGCATCGGCGACGAGGGAGCTGCGGTTTCGGTCATGGCCGGAGATCGTAGTGGCTGCGAGCGGTCCGGGTCCAATCAGGGCTCCATGGAGTGGTCGCACGTCACGTGCTGGTCCCACGGCGTGTAGATCTGGGCGTAGGACACCAGTGACTGGAGGAACGTGCGGCCCGTCTCGAGGCTCTTCACGTGCCCCTCGCCGCCGCAGATCGCGACCGCATCGATCTGGCGCTCGCGCGGCAGGAAGCCGTTCTCGAAGTAGTGGTGCCAGGCCGTGTTCCGCCAGTGACTCAGGGTCTGAGGCGTCTCTGCCGGCCGGGGTGCGCCCACCGGTTGCAGGTTGCGGTACACCGTGTGGAAGCAGGCCCCCAGCGACAGGCACGAGAGCACGCTGAGCGCGCGCAGCGTCACGGCTTGGGCCTCATGCGATGACCGGGCTCGAGCCGGCACCAGTAGTACGCGGTCCGGGGGGCGTAGATCCCGGCCGTGACCGTCCCGAGCACGCTGTCCCAGAACGCCAGCTCCTCGTCGACGGCCACCGCCCCGTAGGCGCAGTACTGGCTGACGTCGACGTCCTGCGAAGTGAGTCCCCAGAAGTAGTACGCGTTGTGCTTCACGACCGGCTCTGGCTCCGAATCGTCGTAGGACACGGTGAAGCGCACCACGTAGCAGCCCGTGAGCAGCACGGCGGCGATAGAGAGCAGCGCGCGCCGAATCATGCCGGCAGGCCCAGGCCGCGCGTGGCGATGATGTTGCGCAGGATGTTGTTCGTGCCGCCCTGGATGGTGTACGCGGGCGCGTAGAGGAAGGTGCGCGCGACGCGGCCGGCGAGCGGCGCGTGCGGGTCGGCGCCGTCGAGCGACGACACGGCGCCGAAGATCTCGCACACCGTGCTCGTGATGCGCTGCTCGAGGCTGGTGCAGAAGGTCTTGGCGACCGCGGCCTCGTGATTGGGCACGCGCCCCTGCGAGAGCATCTCGGCCACGCGGTAGATCAGGCCGCGGCCGGCGCGCCAGGCGATCTCGAGCTCGGCGATGCGGTCGCGCAGCGCGGGGTCGCGCGCGCTGCGGCCGGACTCGCGCGCGTGGGCTTTGGCGGCGCGCCACAGCGGGGCGTTCGAGACCAGGCGCTCGATGCCGCTGCGCTCGAAGTCGAGCTGCTGCATGATCTGGTAGAAGCCGTTGTGGAGCTTTCCGATCAGCGTGCTCTTCGGCACGCGCACGTCGTCGAAGAACAGCTCGCCGAAGTGTGACTCGCCGACCATGTCGCGGATCGGGCGCACGGTGAGTCCCGGTGCGCGCATCGAGATCAGGAGCTCGCTGATGCCCTTGTGCTTCGGCGCGTCGGGATCGGTGCGCGCAACCAGATAGCAGTAGTCGGCTTCGCTCGCGAAGCTGGTCCAGATCTTCTGGCCGCGGATCACGAACTCGTCGCCGTCGAGGTCGGCGCGCGTGCCGAGCGCCGCCAGGTCACTGCCCGCGTTCGGCTCGCTCATGCCGACGCAGAAGCTGATCTCGCCGCGCGCGATGCGGGGCACGAGCTCGTTCTTCTGCGCGTCGCTGCCGTGTGCGAGCAGCGCGGGGCCGATCTGGCGGTCGCCGAACCAGTGCGCGGCGACGGGCGCGCCCGCGAGCAGGAGCTCCTCGGTCACGATCAGTCGGTCCATGTAGCTGCGCTCGCTGCCGCCGAAACGCTTGGGCCAGGTCATACCGATCCAGCCGCGCGCGGCGAGGCGCTTGGAGAACTCGCGGTCGAAGCCCGCGATCCAGCCGTCTTCCAGCACGCGCCGGGCGGCCAGCGCGGGGTCGTTCGCCGCGAACGCCCGCACCTCTCTGCGCAGCCGCGCCTGCGCTTCCGTGTCCCGCCAATCCATCGCGCGAGATCATACCTAGTGACCGTGGCGGTGGTGCGGGCCGGCCCAGCGCCGGTGTGTGTGCACGAGCGGCTCGTGCCGGTGGAGGTGGCTGTGGCGCGTCTCCGGCGCGGAACGGCCGGCCGCGCTCAGGTCTTCCCCCCGAGTGTCTTCCGCACGCGCGCGACGGCCTCTTCGACCTGGTCGCGCTTGCCGAAGGCCGACAGCCGCAGATACCCCTCGCCGCAGGCGCCGAAGCCCGCGCCCGGCGTGCACACCACGTGCGCCTCGTTCAGCAGGCGGTCGAACATGTCCCAGGAGCCGACACCTTTGGGTGTGGCGATCCAGGCGTAGGGCGCGTTCTCGCCGCCGAACACCTTGAGACCCGCCTCGGCAATGCCGGTGCGGATCAGGCGCGCGTTCTCCATGTAGTAGTCGATGTTGGCCCGCACCTCGCGCCGGCCCGCGTCGCTGTAGCAGGCCGCGGCGCCGACCTGGATCGGGTAGCTCGCGCCGTTGAACTTGGTGCTCTGCCGCCGGCCCCAGAGCCGGTGGAGACTCACCGCGTTGCCCTTCGCGTCCTTGCCCACGACTTCCTTGGGCACCACCACGAAGCCGCAGCGCAGGCCGGTGAAGCCGGCGAGCTTCGAGTAGCTGCGGAACTCGAGTGCGACCTCGCGCGCGCCGTCGATCTCGTAGATCGAGTGAGGCAGGCTCGAGTCACAGATGTAGCCCTCGTACGCGGAGTCGTAGAGCAGCACGGCGTCGTGCTGCTTCGCCCAGGACACCCAGCGCTCGAGGTCGGCCTTGGTCGCGGCCGCGCCCGTGGGGTTGTTCGGGAAGCAGAGATACACGAAGTCGACCGGCTCGTCGGGCGGCGCCGGCTTGAAGCCGTTCTTCTCGGTGCACGGGAGATACACGATGCCCGCGTACTTCCCGTCGGGGCCCGCCGGGCCGCTGCGCCCGGCCATCACGTTCGTGTCGACGTACACGGGGTAGACCGGGTCGGGCACCGCCACGCGCGCGTTCTGCGCGAAGATCTCCTGGATGTTCCCGCTGTCGCACTTGCTGCCGTCGGACACGAAGATCTCGTCGGGAGACACCGCCGCCCCGCGCGCCTTGTACTCGTGCTCGGCGATCGCGTCGCGCAGGAAGTCGTAGCCCTGGTCGGGGCCGTAGCCCTTGAAGGTGGCCTCGGCGCCCAGCTCGTCGATCGCGCGGTGCATGGCGGCGCGGATCGATTCGCCGATCGGCAGCACTACGTCGCCGATGCCCAGCCGGATCAGCTTCGCGTCGGGGTTCCGGTCGGCGTAGGACTTCACGCGCCGGCCGATCTCCGGAAAGAGATATCCGGCGGCGAGCTTCAGGTAGTGGTCGTTGATCAGGGCCATGGCGGCTTCCTCACTCCGCCGGGAGCGTAGCCAGAACCAGCGCCGCGATTCCAGGGGCGCTGCCGAGCGCCGGAGTCACCTGGACGCGCAGCCCCGGGTGCGCGGCCGCGGCCGCCGCCACGGCCCGCGGCAGGTCGCGCGCGGCGTGTCTGCCCGGCGCGAGGAACAGCGGGTGCACGAACAGCTCCGAGACACCGTCCGCGGCGCAGGCCGCCAGCGCCTCGGCGATCGAGGGAGGCGCCTGCTCCAGGTGGGCGACATACACGCGCAGGCCGGGTCGCAGCGCGCGCAGCTCGGCCGCGAGCTTCTCGAGCGCTGCCGCGGCCTCGGGCTCGCGGCTGCCGTGGTCGACGACCAGGAGCGCCCGGCTCACCAGTAGTCCGCCGAGAGCGTGAGATCGCCCTGCACGCGCAGCGCGCACGCCAGCCGCAGCTCGCCCGGCACGCGGTTGCGCTCCTTGGCCCGGCGCTCGATCGCCTTCTCACGCGCCACCCGGCCCGCCAGGATGCGCACCCCGCACTTCGCACACACCAGGTCGTCACCGCAGGCGCGCGCGATCGGCAGCCCCGCCTCGCGCACCGCGTCGATCAGGCGGGTGCCCCGCGCGACCTCGCGTGTGATCTGCGACGGCAGGAAGCGCAGCGTGGGCACGCGCCGAGGATACGACGGCCGGCCCGGCCGGCCAGAGCGCTCTGCTAGACTGCGCGGCGATGTCCACCGCCGGGATCGTGATCATCGGCAACGAGATCCTGACGGGGAAGATCCAGGACGAGAACACGCCGTATCTCCTGCGCGAGCTGCGGCGCAACGGCGTCGACGTGCCCCGCGTGCACGTGATTCCCGACGTGATCGAAGACATCGCGCGCGACGTGCGCGCGTTCAGCGCCGCCTACGACTACGTGCTGACTTCGGGCGGCGTCGGCCCCACTCACGACGACCTCACCATGGACGGCGTGGCCGCGGCCTTCGACGTGCCGCTGGTGGTGAACGAGGAGATGCTGGGCATGCTGCGCGGCGCGCTGCGCGGCAAGGAGCCCAACGCGAGTCACTTGAAGATGTGCATGCTGCCGGCCGGCGCGAGCCTGATCACCTCGAAGGACCTGTGGTTCCCGCTGGTGCAGATGCGCAACGTGTTCGTGTTTCCAGGCATCCCGCGGCTGCTGCAGATGAAGTTCGAGTCGGCACGCGAGCTGTTCAAGGGCAGCCCGGTCTACCTGCACCGCGTGTACATGAGCCTGATCGAGAGCGACATTGCCGAGGACCTGAACGCGGTGGTCGCGGAGTTCCAGAGCGTGGCCTTCGGCAGCTACCCGCGCACCTCGGCCGAGGTCGACTACATGACCTTGCTGACGCTGGAATCTCGCGACCGCGAGCTCGCCGAGCGCGCCGCCGCGGCGCTCGTGAAGCGCATGCCGCCCGGGAGCGTGGTGCGGGTGGAGTGAGCCGTGCGTGCCCGAGGCCTTCGAGGACATCCGGCGCTTCGTCGCAGAGTGAGTCGCGCTCAGGCGATGCGCTTGAGCCGCTCGCGCACCAGGAAGATCGCGAGCCGCCGGCCCGAGATCATGTGACTCGCGATCGTGACTTCGACCGGCACGAAGTCCCCGTTGGGGCGCGCGATCGTGAGATCGAGCGGGCCGCTGTCCTCGCCGGCATCGAGCCGTGACTCGAGCTCGCGCCAGGCGACCTGGTCCTGGGGTGCGATGTAGCTCGTGAGCTCCGAGCCCACCAGGCGCGCGGCGTCGCTCGCGAACAGCGCCTCGGCAGCAGGGTTCACGTCGTAGATGGTGTTGGTGTCGAGGTTCACCGCCACGTAGGTGTCGGAGATGCGGTCGATGGCGCCGCGCACGCGCCTGCCGGCGTTGGGCGTGGGGCGGTTCTTGCTGCGCTCGCGCTTGGGCTCGGCCTCTTCGGGCGCGAGGATGCGGCGCACGCCGGCGCGGAAACGCGCCTCCATGTCGCCGAGCGCTCCCGCGACGTCGGGCGGCGCGGAGAACGAGTTGGCGACTTCGACGGCGGCGCGCACGGTGGCTTCGAGCGCGAGCGCGCTGTTGCCGCCGAGGCCGTCGAGTGACACGCGCGCGGTGTCGAGCGAGAGACTCGCGAGACGGCAGTAAGTGCGGAAGCGGCGGATCACCTCGGCGCGGACTTCGGGCGCGGGCTCCGCGCGGCCGAGACGCCGGTTGACCTCGGCCTCGATCGCGCTCCGGTAGCGCTCCAGGTGAGCGACCGCCGCCCGGAGCACGGCTCCCTCATCCATCCCCATTGGAAAACGAGATAACAGTTTCTCCGCGGCTGGACCAGTCACGGCCCCGCCGATAGCCTCGGGACGTGCGCCTCGCGTATCTGCATCCCATCGCCATGGTGGCCGTGCTCGCGCTGGGCTTGTTCGTGCTGCGCGAGGGGCTGCGCATCCGCAACGGGCGGCTCGTGCGGCGGCCGGTCAGCTCGCGCCGGCACCGGCGGGTCGCGAAGGTGCTGGTGTTGCTCGTGATTGCGGGCTTCGGCTCGGGCCTCTATTCGATGGCCGGACTGCGCGGGAAGCCGCTCTACGGCTCTGTGCACGCCTGGCTCGCGAGCGGCGCGCTGCTCGGGTTCGCGCTGGGCGGCGCGGCGGGGCTGTGGCTCGAGCGCCGCATGCGCATCGAGCCCCTGCGCGCCGTGCACGCAGTCACTGCCAGCGTGGGGCTGCTGCTCGGCCTGGCCGCGGCGATCGCCGGGCTCGCAATTCTGCCTTAGGCCTTCGGCGCGGCGGGCGGAGCAGCGGGCTCGCTGTCGAAGTCCCGCAGCACGCGGTTCAAGAGCGCGCGGATCTGCGGGTTGGCGAGCAGCGCGGCGTGATCGCCCGACTCGATGGCGGCGCGCACGGCCGGGTCGTGCGCGAGGTCCGAGAGCGCGGGGTCGTTGCGGATCGCGCGGATGCGCGGCGCCGCGCCTTCGAGCGTCGCGCGCATGGCCGCGCGGAACGCTTGCGGGTCGGCGCGCGCGGCTTCGGGCACGAGACCCAGATCCGCGAGCCCCGCGCGCGTGGCATCGTCGCGCATCAGCGCGCCGAAGCTGTCGCGCGTGAGCGCGCGCTCGACCTGGCCGTCGGCGACCCATTCCCAGAACAGGCTGTCGGACTGCAGCTCGGCGAAGCGCGGCCCGGACAGGAGCTTCTGGGTCGCGCCCAGCGCCGCGCCCGGGTCCGCGACCAGCTTCACCGCGAGCTTCGCGCCCGGTGAGTCACCGAGCGCGGACTCGACGCCCGACGCCACCACGCGCCGCGTGCTGGCGATCAGGAACGAGTGACTCTGGTCCATGCCCTGCGGCAGGCCCGCGCGGTAGGCCGCGTCGAGCACGCTGCCGAGCACCGCCAAGAGGAGCAGCGCCACCGCCGCCTGGATCACGCCGAAGCACGCTCCGCCGAGCCGGTCGTAGCTGCCGCGCGGCACGTCGTCGCGCCGCTCGCGCTCGTGGCGGATCAAGAGCGACGAGCCGATGCTGCAGGCCAGATACACCAGCGTGAACGCGCCGCTGCCCAGCAGCACCGACGCCACGATGCGGGGCATGCCGGCCAGCAACGCCAGCACGTGACCGAACGTGGTCGCCGCGAAGTAGCCCGCGAGATAGGCGCACACCACCGTGGCCAGGCGCAGGAAGCCGGCGAAGCTGCCGCGCCACGCGCCCAGGCCGATGAACAGCGCGGCCAGGCACAGTCCGATGGCGTCGAAGAGCACGCCACGACATCGGCGCCGGGAACAGCGCGCTTGACGCTAGCGAGTCACGGGGCGATCGCGCGCTGGCGCAGCAGGTGGTCGCAGAGCACCAGCGCCACCATCGCCTCGACCATCGGCACCGCGCGCGGCAAGACGCACGGGTCGTGGCGGCCCTGCGCCTCGAGTTTCACCGCCTCGTGCTCGCGGTTCACCGTGTCCTGCTCCTTGCGGATCGTGGCGGTCGGCTTGAACGCGGCGCGCACCACGATCGGCTCGCCGTTCGAGATGCCGCCCTGCACGCCGCCCGAGCGGTTGGTGCGCGTGTGCACGCGGTCGCCTGCCATCACGAAGGCGTCGTTGTGCTCGCTGCCGAGCATGCGCGTGCCGGCGAAGCCCGAGCCGATCTCGAAGCCCTTGCACGCCGGCAGCGACAGCAGCGCCGCGGCCAGCTCCGCCTCGAGCTTGTGGAACACGGGCTCGCCCAGCCCGGTCGGCACGCCGTGCGCCACGCAAGTCACCACGCCGCCCAGCGAGTCACCGGCCTTCCGCGCGTCGTCGATGCGGCGGATCATCTCTTCCGCGGCGACGGAATCGGGACAGCGCGTGATCGAGGCCTCGACCTGCGCGCGGGTCACCTCGACCGGGTCGACCTTGGCCTCGATCGTGTGCACCGCCGACACGTAGCCCACGATCTCGCCGGCGCCGAAGTGACTCAGCACCTTGCGCGCCAGCGCGCCGGCGGCCACGCGCCCGATCGTCTCGCGCGCGCTCGCGCGCCCGCCGCCCTGCCAGTTGCGGATGCCGTACTTCGCCTCGTAGGTGTAGTCGGCGTGCGACGGGCGGTACACGTCGCGCATGTCGGCGTAGGCCTCGGGGCGCGCGTCCTCGTTGCGCACCAGCACCAGGATCGGCGTGCCCAGCGTCCTGCCCTCGAACACGCCGGACAGGATCTCCGCGCGGTCGGCCTCCTGGCGCGGGGTCGTGAGTCGGCTCTGGCCCGGCCGGCGCCGGTCGAGCTCGACCTGCAGGTCCTCCACGGACAGAGGGATCTGCGGCGGGCAGCCGTCGATCACCACGCCGACCGCGCCACCGTGGGACTCACCCCAGGTGTGGATCCGGAACAGGTGGCCGAACGTCGAGCTCACGGCGTCATTCTAGGGCCGGCGGCGGGCTAACGCCCCCGGCGCAGGAGCACGTAGGTCGCGCCCGTGCCGCCGTCGGTCGGCGGGGCGCTGGAGTAGGCCAGCACGATCGTGCGGGCGGGTCCGCGCCCGAGCCAGCGCGGCAGCGCGGGCTTCAGCACGGCCTCGCCGTTGGGCGAGCGCTTGCCGCGGCCGTGCACGATGCGCACGCAGCGCAGGCCGCGCGCGTGCGCGGTCACCACGAATGACTCGACGCGCTCGCGCGCCGACTCGGCGTCGCTGCCGTGCAGGTCGAGGTCGGCCTGCGGCGTGAACTCTCCCTTGCGCAGCTGGCGCAGCACGCGCGGGTCGAGCCCGGGCACGCAGCCGGCCATGAACTCGTCGGAGTGGCGCACGTCGAAGGGCGACTCGCCACTCACCAGGGCGTCGAGCTCGCGAATCACCTCGCGCTCGCGCTCCGAGAGCGGAACGGGGTCGCGGTAGACGGGCGCGGGAGGGCGCCGGGTCTGCGTCAGCCGGGCGACGCCGGCCACGGCCGCTTCGAACAGCGCCTCGTCGTCGTCGGGCTCGTGCGCCATGGGACCTCGCGGACACCTCGCTTTTCCTACATCGGACGGCGGAGCGCCAGAGCTTTCTTGGCCAGGGCCGACAGCGGCAGCCGATCGAGCTCGCGGGCGCCGCAGAAGCGCGCCTCGCGGCGGGCCGCGCGCTCGAGACGCCCGCCGGAGTCAGTGAGCCGCACGACCTGGAGGCGCAGGTCGCGGTGAGTGAGCAGGTGGCGGACCCGGCCCAGCGGGCCGGCCGGCGCGCTGCGGATGCCCGTGCGCGCGAGCAGCGCCGCAGCCAGCCTGGCCGCGTCGCCGCCCTCCAGGGTCGGCAGCTCCCACAGCCCGGCGAACAGCCCCTCGCCGGGCCGCCGCACCAGCAGCACGCGCCCGCGGCGCTCGACCACGCCCGCGATCCAGCGCACCGTGCGCACGAGGGCGCGCTTGCGCGGGGCGGGGAACGCTTCGGGGTCGCCAGCCCGGCGCGCGCCGCAGAGCGACTCGACCGGACACAGAAGACACGTCGGCCCGCGCGGCGTGCAGACGGTCGCGCCCAGCTCCATCAGCGCCTGGTTCCAGTCGCCGGCGTCCTTCTCGGGCACCCAGGCCTCGGCACGCTGCCAGAGCTCGGCGTCGGTCGGCGCGCGCCAGGCCGAGAGCCGCGCCAGCACGCGCTTCACGTTGCCGTCGACCAGCGCCGCGCGCTCGCCGAAGGCGATGCTGCGCAGCGCGCCCGTGGTGTAGCGGCCGACGCCCGGCAAGGCCGCGAGCGCGGCCGGGTCGCGCGGCAGCAGGCCGCCGTGGTCTCGCACGACCGCCGCCGCGGCGCGCTGCAGGTTGCGCGCGCGCGCGTAGTAGCCGAGCCCGGCCCACGCGCGCAGCACGTCCTCGGAGTCGGCGGCCGCGAGCGCGTCCAATGTCGGAAAGCGCGCCAGGAAGCGCTCGTAGTAGGGAATCACGGTCTCGACGCGCGTCTGCTGCAGCATCGTCTCGGACAGCCAGATGCGGTACGGGTCACTCGTGCGGCGCCACGGCAAGTCACGCCGCGCGCGCCGGTACCAGGCGAGCAGTCTCTCGGCCAGCTCCTCGGGAGTCAGCCGCCCTGCGCCGTCTTCGCGCTGCCGAGCTTGGCCTCGATGTGGTCGTCGATCCATTTCTTGTCGAACCACTCCAGCGGATCGACGAACACCCCGTCGAGCAGCATCGCGAAGTGCAGGTGGTCGCCGCCCGCCAGGCCCGTCGTGCCGGTCTTGCCCAGGCTCTCACCTTTCACGATCGGCGTGTGGTTCTTCACGCCGATCTCCGACAGGTGGCCGTACAGGCTGAACAGGCCGAGCCCGTGGTCGAGCACCACGGCGTTGCCGTAGATGCCCAGCGGCCCCGCGAACACCACCACGCCGTCGTTGGCGGCGGGCACGTCGGCGTGCGAGGTCGAGGCCAGGTCGTAGCCCATGTGGGTCTGCTGGTCGACGACCTTGCCCTGGTACATGTAGCTGCGGCGCTGAGCGAAGCTCGCGCCCGCGTGCGTGTTCGGCATCTGCGCGAACGGCCCCGACCAGATGCGGTCGACGCTCGACTTCTGACACAGCTCGACCAGCGCGGCGTCGTTCTCCTTGCGTGTCTCGCGGTTGATCTTCAGGAAGCCGTCGAGCGCGGAGCCGTTGAAGCCGCCCAGGATCTCACTCACCTTCGACGCCATGAACTCGTCGCTGAGCGGGATGGTGTCGGTCGGGAACTGGCGCTCGAGCAGCGTGGTCACGAGCTCGATCCGGGTCGAGTTACCCGCGCGGTCGGTCACGACCAGCACGGGCTTCACGTTCGGCGGCGCGTCGGTCGGAATGGCGTAGAAGGCCAGCCGGCGCGAAGGCTCCGCCGGGTCGACGAAGCCCGGGAAGAACTTGTCGCCCACGGCGATGCCGTGCTTCTCGACCTTGTCCTCGACCGTGTACACGGCCAGCTCGGAGCCGCCGCGGCGCACGTAGGTGAGTCCGGTCGCAAGCGAGGCGCGCGGCGGCGTGGTGTCGATCGAGAGCGGCACCTCGACGTTGGCGCTGTTGGCGACCCAGGAATAGTCGGTCACCTCGGCGTTCAAGCTGGCGCTGCCGTCCGGAACGCCCAGCTCCTTGGGCTTCACCACGACCTCGATCTCGCGTTCGAGCCCGAGCTCCGCCCCGGTGAGCAGGCCGCCCGGGTACTCCTGGTCGGCCAGCGGGTAGGTCTTTCCGCCCGACTCGAGCCAGATGCGCGCGTGGCGCACGCCCGAGCCGTCGTCCTTGAAGCGGAACAGGTGGTGGTACTCGGCGCCCACGAAGCCCTGGGTGGTGAGCGTCGAGACGACGGGCGGCGTGCGCTCCAGGCGCGTGTACGAGTAGTAGGCCGCCCCACCGAGCAGCAACAGAACGATCAACCAAACGATGCGCATTACACCCCCCTCGGCATGCGCCCGTGAGAAACGGAGTCCGTCTGAATTACAAGACTCGAATCAGTCTTCGTCCGAGGCGCGCAGCCTCGCCAGGACGGAGAAGTCCTCGAGTGTCGTCGTGTCTCCGGCCGACTCACGGCCCGCGGCGACGTCGCGCAGCAGCCTGCGCATGATCTTGCCGGAGCGCGTCTTCGGCAGCGCCTCGGCGAAGCGGACGTCGTCGGGCCGCGCGATCGGTCCGATCTCCTTCGCCACCCAGTTCTTGAGCTCCTGGCCCAGACCAGGATCGAACGGGACGCCGGCCTTCAGCGTGACGAAGCACACCACCGCCGTGCCCTTGATCTCGTCGGCGCGGCCCACGACCGCCGCCTCCGCCACCTTGGGGTTCGAGACCAGGGCGCTCTCGACCTCCATGGTCGACAGCCGGTGTCCCGCCACGTTCATGACGTCGTCGACGCGGCCCACCACCCAGAAATTCCCGCGCGGGTCGCGGCGCGAGCCGTCGCCGGTGAAGTAGGTGTTGTGGAACTTGGAGAAGTACTGCTCGGCGTAGCGCTTCGGGTCGCCCCACACGCCGCGCAGCATGCCCGGCCAGGGCTGGGTCAGCACGAGATACCCGCCCTCGTTGGGCCCGCACGGCTCGCCTCGCTCGTTCCACACCTCGGGGAAGATCCCGGGGAAGGGCAGCGTGGCGGAGCCGGGCGTCAGAGTCACTGCACCGGGCAGCGGGCTGATCAGGATCCCGCCGGTCTCGGTCTGCCACCAGGTGTCGACGATCGGGCAGCGGTTCTGGCCGATCGTGCGCCGGTACCACATCCAGGCCTCGGGGTTGATCGGCTCGCCGACCGTGCCCAGCAGCCGCAGTGAGTCGAGCGAGTGCTTCTTCACGTGCTGGTCGCCCCAGCGCATGAAGGTGCGGATCGCGGTGGGCGCGGTGTAGAAGATCGTCACCCGGTACTTGTCGATGATGCGCCAGAAGCGCTCCACGTCCGGGAAGTTGGGGGCGCCCTCGTACATGACCGAGGTCGCGCCGTTGGACAGGATGCCGTAGACCACGTACGAGTGACCGGTGATCCAGCCGATGTCGGCCGTACACCAGTAGGTGTCGGTCTCCTTCAGGTCGAAGATGTACTTCGACGTGACCGTGACGTGCGTGAGATAGCCGCCGGTGGTGTGCAGCACGCCCTTGGGCTTGCCGGTCGAGCCGCTGGTGTACAGGATGAAGAGCGGCGCCTCGGCGTCGAGCTTCTCGGGCTTGCACTCAAGGGAGGCCTCGGCCATGAGGTCGTGCCACCAGTGGTCGCGGCCCTCCTTGATCAGCACCTCGTGACCGGTGCGCTTGAACACGATCACGGCGTCGACGCTGGGCGTGGCGCTGAGCGCCTCGTCGACGATCGACTTCAGCTGCACGATCTGCCCGCGGCGCCAGCCGCCGTCGGCGGTGACCACCAGCTTGGCCTGCGCGTCGTTGATGCGGTCGCGCACGGAGTCGGCGGAGAAGCCGCCGAAGATGATCGAGTGGATCGCGCCGATGCGCGCGCAGGCCAGCATCGCGATCGCGAGCTCGGGCACGAGCGGCATGTACAGCACCACGCGGTCGCCCTTCTCGATCCCGCGCGCGCGCAGCACGTTGGCGAACTTGCACACCTCGCGGTGCAGGTCGCCGTAGGTCAGGACGCGCGAGTCACCGGGCTCGCCCTCCCACACGATCGCGGCCTTGTTCTTGCGCCAGGCGTTGGGGCCCTCGAGGTGCCGGTCGAGACAGTTGTAGCTGACGTTGGTCTTGCCGCCGATGAACCACTTCGCGAACGGCGGCTTCCACTCCAGCGTCTTGCGCCAGGGCGTGAACCAGTGCACGTGCTCCTTGGCGAGCCGCGCCCAGAATTTCTCGGGGCTCTTCGCGGCCTCCTTCACCCACGCCTTGTATTTCGCGGGCGGCAGGTTGGCTTGCTTGGCGAACTTCGCGTCGGGCGCGAACTGGCGCTTCTCCTTGAGAGTCGACTCGATCGAGTTCGCGTCCGCCATGGGGGTAGCTAGCTCCTCATCCAGGCCTCGACGTCGGCGATCTCCTTGGGGATCGCGGCCGTGAGGTTCTCGTGGCCGGTGGGCGTGATCACCACGTCGTCCTCGATGCGCACGCCGATGCCGCGCAGGTGCGGGGGGGACTTGGGCTCGGTCGAGCTGAAATACAGCCCGGGCTCGATCGTGAAGCACATGCCCGGCTCGAGCGGCCGCGGCTTGCCGTCGACGTAGTAGCTGCCGACGTCGTGCACGTCGAGTCCGAGCAGGTGGCCGGTCGAGTGCATGTAGAAGGGCCGGTACGCCTCGGTCTTGATCAGCTCGTCGACGTCGCCCGAGAGCGCGCCCAGCGCGATCAGGCCCAGCACGAGCTGGCGCAGCGCGGCGGCGTGGATCTCGGGCAGAGTGACTCCCGGCAGCACCGCGCGGAACGCCGCGCTCTGCGCGTCGAGCACCGCCTGGTACACGTCGCGCGCCACCCCCGTGAAACGGCCGCCCACGGGGTAGGTGCGAGTCACGTCCGACGCGTAGCCCTGCAGCTCGACGCCGGCGTCGATCAGCACGAGCTGGCCGGCCTCGAGCGCGTCGCGGTTCTCCACGTAGTGCAGGATGGTGGCGTTGTCGCCCGCGCCGACGATCGGGTTGTAGGCCGGGCCCGCGCCGCCGCCGCGCCGGAAGGCGCGCAGGAGCTCGGCCTCGAGCTCGTACTCGCGCACGCCGGGGCGGCACAGGTGCGCGGCGCAGTGGTGCGCCTCGGCCGAGATCGCCGACGCGCCGCGCATGATCTCGAGCTCGCCCGCCGACTTGCGCAGGCGCATGTCGTGGATCGCGTCGTGGGGCGAGAGAACCTCGCCCGGCGCAGTGACTCCGCGGCGCGCCCGCGCGCGCACGTCGGCCAGCGCCGCGACCACCAGGTCGTCGAGCGCCCGGTCGCGGCCGAAGCTGTGCCAGAGGCGCGGCCGGTTCTCGAGCAGCCCGGCGAGGCGCGTCGCGAGCTCCGCGATCGGGAATGACTCGTCGGCGCCGAAGCGGCTCACCGCGCCCTCGGTGCCGGGACGGCGCCCGTTCCAGGTCTCGAGCAGCGGATCGCGCGGCTGCACGAACAGCGTGAAGCGGCTCTGCGTGAACACCGCGACCGCCTCGGGCTGCTCCCAGCCGGTCAGATACCAGAGATCGGAGTCCTGACGGAAGGGGTAGTCCGTGTCGTGCGAGCGCATGCGCGGGCGCGCGCCGGCGACCAGCGCGACGCCTTCGCCGAGCTGACTCTGGAAGCGGCGCCGGCGGTCGCTGAGCTCGCCGCGCGAGATCGGGTCGAAGCTGGGCACGGATCCTCCCGTGGGTAGCGCGCGAGGTTACCAAGGCGGCGCGGCCACTTCACCCTTTCGGATCGTCGTTTCCCTCCGCCGACTTGCGCACGGAATGACCCGAGCTGAGCGTTCATGGATCACAAGCGCCGCCCCACGCCGCGCCGATGTGTTCCTGAATGGGAGCACCCGTCACTCGCCTGTGGCTGCTCGCCGCCGCCTGGGCGCTCTCTGCGCCGCTGGGCGCGCGCGCCGAGCCGCCGATCCCCGTGCCGCCCGCCGCGGTCGCCGTCTCCGGCTCCGACGACGTGAAGCCGCGCGTCGAGGTGCGGCTCTTGATCGACGCCACGCCCGCCCCGGGGCGGCTGGCGCGCGTGGGCGCGCTGTTCCACATGGACCCCGGCTGGCACGTGTACTGGCGCAACCCCGGAGACTCGGGCCTGGCCACGCGCGTGCGCTGGCAGGTGGATGGCGCCGAGCTCGGGCCGCTGGCCTGGCCCGCGCCCGAAGTGTTCCGCGACGAGGAGCTCGCCCAGTCGAGCTACGGCTACACCGACTCGGTGCTCCTGGCGAGTGACCTGGTGCGGCTCGCGCCCCCGGGCGGGCCGCGCGCCGTGCGGGTCGAGACCGACTTCCTCGTCTGCAAGGACCAGTGCATTCCCGGCCGCGTCTCGCTCTCGCGCGACCTCGACCGCGCGCTGGCGGGCTCCGGCTCGCCCGAGCTGGCGCGGCGCACGCACGCGCTGTTCGAGCGCTTCGCCGCGCGCGTGCCCCGGCCCGCGGCGGCGCTGGGCGTGGCGGTGGGTGTGAACGACGTGCAGCTGGCGGCGCGCGCGGGCGAGCCCGTGTCGGCGCGGCTCACGGTGCACCCGTGCGGCACGAGTGACTCGGGCGTCGAGTGCGGCGTGGAGTCGGCGGCGTTCATTCCCGAGGCCAGCGAGGGGCTCGCGTTCTCGGACACGACCAGCGGGCCAGCCACGCCCGGCGCGCGCGCGTTCACGCTCGCGGTCCTGGGCAAGTCACTCGCCGACCGGCTGCCCGACGCGCGCGTCGCGGGCGTGCTCGAGCTGCGCGAGAGTGGCGGCGGCGCGCGCTTCGTGCAGCTCGACCTGCCGCTCGCGGCCAGTGACTCGGCGGCTGGGGCATCGCACTCGCTCGGCTACGCGTTCGCGCTCGCGCTGCTCGGCGGGCTGATCCTGAACGGCATGCCGTGCGTGCTGCCGGTGCTGGCGCTCAAGGTGTTCGCGCTGGCCGACATCGGCCGGCAGAGCCGCCGCGAGACCGTCGCGCACGCGGCGGGCTACTTCGCGGGCATCGAGCTCACCATGCTGGCGCTCGCCGGCGTGGTGCTGGCGCTGCGCTCCGCGGGCACCTACGTGGGCTGGGGCTTCCAGTTCCAGGAGCCGCGCTTCACGCTGGCCATCACGCTGCTCCTGGTCGGCTTCGCGCTCAACCTGTTCGGCGTGTTCGAGATCGGCTCGCCGTCGTCGCTCGCCCACGTGGGTCAGAACGCGACCGGCGTGGGCCGGAGCTTCTTCGACGGGCTGCTGGCCGTGGTGCTGGCCACGCCGTGCACGGCGCCGTTCCTGGGCACGGCCGTGGGCTTCGCGTTCGCGGGCTCGGGAGTCACGATCGCGGCCATCTTCCTGGCGATCGGCTTCGGTCTGGCGGCGCCGGTGTGTCTGGTGGCGCTCGCGCCGGTGACTGCGCGCTTCATGCCGCGCTCGGGCCCGTGGATGGGCACGCTGCGCACGGGGCTGGGCTTCGCGCTGCTGGCGAGCGCGCTCTGGACGGTCTCGATCTTCGGCCGCACGGCGGGCGCCGATGCGCTCGCGGGCGCGCTCGGCCTGTGTCTCGCGCTCGCGCTCGCGTGCTGGCTCTACGGGCTGCAGCAAGCGTCGGACCGCGCGGGCCGCGGGCTCGCGCTCGCCGCCGGGGTCGCCGCGCTCGCGCTGTTCGTCGGGCGCCCGGTCTTCCGCGCGCAGGCCGCCGCGCCCGACCCGAGTCGCTCGGAGTCGGCTGCGGGCTGGCGCGCCTTCGACCGGCAGGCGATCGCCGCCGAGCTGCGCGAGGGCCGGCCGGTGTTCGTGGATTTCACAGCGGCCTGGTGTCTCACCTGCGCGCTGAACGAGCACACGGTGATCCGCGACGCGCGCGTGCAGGCCGAGCTGGCGCGCGGCGGCTTCGCGCTGTTCAAGGCCGACTGGACCCTGCGCGACGAAGGCATCCGCCAGGAGCTGGCGCGCTTCGGGCGCGCCGGCGTGCCCATGTATCTCGTCTACCGGCCCGAGTCACCCGCGGCGCCGCGCGTGCTCTCGGAGCTGCTCACGATCGACGCGCTGCTCGAGGCGCTGCAGCCCGGAGACGCCCGCGGTGCGTGACTCGCTGGCGCGGGCGGCGCTCGTGGCCGTGCTCTCGCTCGCGGCACTCGACGGCGCGCGCGCGGCCGAATCGCGTTCCGGCGCGCGCCTGCTCGGCACGATCGTCTCGAGCGACCCGCGCAGCTCGCAGGCCGTGATCAGCGTCGGCGGCAGCCAGCAGGTGGTGCGCATCGGCATGGACGTGGCCGGCGCCGAGGTGGTCGAGATCCAGCCCGAGGCGGTCGTGCTGCGCCGCCGCGGGCAGAACGAGACACTCACCCTGGCCAGTGTCTCGGTCGGCGCGGTCGGCGGCGGGGGCAGCCTGCCCGCGGCGCCCGCGCCCGCCGCCTACGGCCCCAATCCGCCGGCCAGCGCCCCGGGCGGACGCCCCGGCGCCGGAATCCCGAGCCGGCCCTCGGCCCGCGCCGCCAGCGGCGCTTCGGCGCGCCGCGGCGCCGCCAGCGCGCCCGGCTCCAAGCCGAGCGAGCGCGACCAGGCTCGGAGCAACGACCAGGTGCTCGCCGACCTGGCGGCTCAGGCGCGCTTCGCGCCGGTGATGGACAACGACGGCAAGCTGCGCGGCGTGGCGGTCATGAACATCATGCCCGACAGCATGATCGAGAGACTCGGCCTGCAGAGCGACGACGTGGTCGTGGCGATCCAGGGCACGCCGATCGACTCCAGCGGCCGCGCGATGAACGTGGCGCGCGGGCTGACCTTCAGCCAGCCGGTGAAGCTCGACATCGAACGCCATGGCATGCCCACCGTGGTCATCGTGCAGCCCGGGTCACTCCAGCGACCCTGACCGCAGCCGATAGTCGAGACATGTGGAGGGGGATCGCGCCTCAGCTGCCGGTGGCCGACGTGGCCCGCTCGCAGGCGTGGTACCGCGACGTGCTGGGGCTGGAGATCGCCTGGACGCGCGGCGAGAGCTTCGGCGCCATGCGCGGCCGCGGCGTCGAGCTCTTTCTCGCGCGCTCGGACGCGCCGCGCGCCTCCGCCACCTGCTGCGTGCTGGTCGACGACGCCGACTTCGCCTACGCGCTGTGCCGCGAGCGCAACGCCGACATCGAGGAGCCGATCGCGTCGACGCCCTGGGGCACGCGCGAGTTCTCGCTGCGCGACCCCGACGGCCACCTGCTGCGCATCGGACACTCGACCCGGCGCTAGAATCGCCGCGTGGTTCGCCGGATCGTCCTCGGGCTCGCAGGCAGCGTTGCGCTCGCCGCCTGCGCTCCGCCCCACCAGGGCTTCTTCCAGTTCGCCGAGATCCCCGCGCCGCCGGAGCGCGCCTGCGTGCGCGAGGTCGCGCAGTCGGTGGCCGATCCGGGCTCGGTATCCGAGCGCGACGAGCGCGGCGACTGGATCGTGGAGTATCTGCGCGGCGGCACGAGATACGGCATGCAGGTCTCTCCCCGCGGCACGCCGCCGTTCTTCGCGCACTACGGCTGGGCCGAGCGCGACGCGCCGGTCGCGCTGCTGGGACGCATGCGCGACCAGATGCGGGAAGTCACGCTCCTGGTCCAGAGCCGCTGCGGAGTCACGGACCTCGCGAAGCGCGTGAAGGAGCAGTGCGCCGGGGTGCACTGCCCGGAGCTCGGGAAGCCAGGGACCCGCTGACTCGCCCGTCCTCGTCCACGCGCAGGCTCGGCAGGCCGAGGCCATCGAGGAAGCGTTCGCCTTCGGGCGCGCCCTTTAGCAGCGCGATGGTCGTGGCCGTGCCCGCCACGAGACACTGCGGAGCGATCACGCTCGCGCTGCGCAGGCCGCGCACGGGCCAGCCGGTGCGCGGGTCGAGGATGTGCGTGTAGCGCACGCCGTCGACCACCATGCAGCGCTCGTAGTCGCCGCTGGTGGCCAGCCCGTGGTCTACGAGCGGCAGGCTGGCGAGCGCGCGCTCCGGCGCGCGCGGGTCGCGGATGCCCACGAGCCAGGGGCGGCCGTCGGGGTGCGGGCCGATCGCGCGCAGGTCGCCGCCCAGGTCGACCAGGCCATGGCGCACGCCGCGCGCGCGACACAGATCGCTGACGGCGTCGACTGCCCACTCCTTGCCGAAGCCGCCGAAGTCGAGCTCCATGCCCGCGACCGGCAGCACGATGCGCGGCCGGCGCCAGCGCACGCGCGCCCAGCCCACGCGCGAGAGCGCGTCGGCCACCTCGTCCTGCTGCGGCACGCGGCCCGACTTGAAGTCCCAGACCTTGCGCAGGCTGCCCGAGGTCACGTCGAACAGCCCGCCGCTGTGCTGCCAAGCGGTGGCGGCGTAGTCCAGGAGCTTCGCGGTCTCGTCGTCGACCTCGACCCCGCGCGAGTCACCCGAGCTCCGGTTGATCTCGCTCACCACGCTGTCGTCGCGGTAGCGCGAGTACTTGCGCTCGATGCGCAGCACCAGCGCCCGGGCCGCCTCGGCCACGGCGTCGACCTCGCCGCGCGACTCACCCCACAGGTGCAGCTCGCACGGGCTGCCCAGCGCTCGGAACGGGTAGTGGCCGAGCAGCATCGGCCGCTAGAACTTGGCGTCTATTCCGACGCTGAAGACGGTGAAGCTGACCAGGCCCGGCGCGGCCACCGACACGCTGGTGAGCGAGAAGTCTCCGCTCGACAGGTAGCGCTCGACCGAGACGTTCCCGCGCCACTCGATGTCGCGGAACCAGGGCGTGTGGAACAGATACTCGGCCTTGACGCCGAACGACAGCGCGCCGTACGCCGACAGCCGGTAGTCGCTCGACATGTTCTCCGGCGCCTTCTGCCCGAACTTCAGGTACGGCACGTAGAAGTCCGACTTGCTCTGCGAGTAGTAGCGGACGTGCGGCGCGATCTGCAGCGAGTCACCGAAGCTCTGGTACCAGTCGAGCTCGCCGGTGTGCGACGAGATCCCCCAGGTGTCGATGTAGTACTGGTACGACAGGTGGATCGTCGACTCGGTCTCCTCGAGGTGCCGGTTGAAGCGCGCGAGGAAGGCGAACTGGTGGCGCGAGTCCGGCCGGAAGTCGCCGTAGTTCTGCACGCCGCCGATCTGGAACACCTGCTTGTACGGGTCCGAGAGATAGCCGCGGTTGTAGTTGTAGGTGAAGCTGCCTTCCAGGATCGAGCGCCGGTCGAAGACCTGCGACAGGCCCACGAAGCCCGAGTAACTCTGCTTCGACTTGTAGTCGGGGCGCGTCGGGTACTTGTCGGCGTCGGTGGGCTGGATGGTGTCGAACGACGAGCCCAGGCCGCCGGACAGCGTGGTGTTCTTCTCGTTGAAGTGCAGCTCGCCATCGGTGTTGAAGGAGAGCGCCGTGTAGTCGTTCTCCTTCGAGTAGCCGCCGCCGAAGCCCAGGCGGCCCTCGTCGGTGTAGTAGTTGCCGTGCAGCGAGAGGTCGTTGCGCGTGTCCTGGATGGTCGCGCCCGACATGATCTGGATCGGTGAGCCGGCCGCGTCGGGCGTGGTGTACCAGGGGCTCGCGCCGGTCATGGTCTCGTGCGTGACCAGCATCGACATGTCGAGCCACTCGGTGATCGGCGCGGCGAGCGAGGCCTGCTGGGTCTGGATGTCGTAGCGCTTGCGCTCGCCGCCGGGGATGGTCTTCGAGCTCTCGAGCTTGTCCTCGGAGTAGGTCGAGAAGCTGTAAGAGGTCTCGTAGTGGTCGATGGCCGTGTCGGCCGAGGCCTTGCCGGCCGCGCCGAGCAGCGCGAGCGCGCTCGAGGTCAGCGCGCGCAGCGCCGCGCGTTCCCGGCGGCTCTCCCTGCGAGAGCGTCTCATCTCACCACCCCTCCGTCGCGGTCCCGGTCACTCGGCTGCTAGTTGCAGCCGCAGCCCCCGCCGCCGGCGCTGCCGCCGGGCATCGAGGCTTCCTTGCTGAAGAACGTGTGATTGCGCCGCGCCGCCTCGAGCGCGTCCGGATCCCAGGCCATGTCGTGGCGCGCCAGGACCGCGCGCTCCCAGGGCTTCACGCGCACCAAGAAGTCGTGCTCGAGCGCGATCGTCACGTAGCTCTTGGGGCTCTCCGTGTATTCGTCGAAGGCCGGGAAGTCCGGGAGCTTCACGTCGGACCACCACTTGTCCCACTGCCAGCCCAGGCTCGCGCAGCCGCTCTGCGACACGAGACACAGCCCCAGCAGTGCGGCGCGAGTGAGTCTCTTCATCGCTTGGCCTCGGGCGAAGCCGGCAGCGCGGGCGAGCCCAGCAGCGCGCGGATCTCGTTGCGCAGGCCCTCGACGTCGCTGGCGCGGAAGCCGGCGTGCACGTAACGAACGACGCCGTTGCGGTCGATCAGATAGGAGGTCGGCATGGTCTTGAGCCCGTAGGTCGCGGGCAGCCGGCCCTCGGGGTCCGAGACGCTCGGGTAGCCGACCTTGCGCCGCTCGAGGAAGGCCTTGGCCTTGCTCGGGTCCTGGTCGACGTTGATCGCCAGCACCTGGAACTGGTCCGCGGGGAACTCGTTGCGCAGTGATTCGATCACCGGCATCGCGCTCTGGCACGGCCCGCACCACGAGGCCCAGAAGTCGAGGAACACCACCTTGCCCTTGTAGGCGGAGAGACTCAGGGTCGAGTCACCCTCCAGGGCGTGCGCCGAGAAGGACGGGGCGGTCTGCCCGGCCTCGACGGCCCGCGCCGCGCCGGGCGCGAGCCCGAACGCCAGCAGGGCGGCGGAAAGCAACAGCGCGCGGACGAGTCCTCGGTTCTTGCACATGGATTGCCGGCCTCTTCGTGAGACTGCGATTCCGTGTTCATCGACCGAATTGGCGTGGGGCTTGTGACTCGCCTCACCGCAGTTGCACGGAGCTTTCCGAGCAGCAGGCGCGCAACTCCGGCCCTATCTGCAGGGCCGGGTTCGCTGTCGCCAATTTGGTGACCTGTCTCACGAAGGTGACGTGTGCGCCAGGCCGATGAGTGGGTCCGAGCGCAATCGGTGCACAGACGCCGACACGTGCGCCAGGAGCAGTGATGGATCGCCTTTCGAGTTTGTGCAGCCGGGGAGCCGGCGCGGTGCTGGCGTTGAGCCTGACCGTGCTCTTCGCCCAGTCCGCGGTTGCCGGCCCTACCGAGCGGGACCAGGCCAAGCGCATCCACGACCGCATCGTGGGTGCGCCGCCCTCGGACGCCGTGCTGTCGACCATGGAGTCTCAGATCGTCGGCGGTGACCCGATCGCCGCCGCCTACACCGCCATGGCCGACCCCACCTTCTACAACTCGGCGCTGAAGAACTTCGCGGCGCCTTGGACGAACGTGCCGCGGTCGGTGTTCGTGGACCTGAACGACTACACCGCCACGGTGATCGGCATGATCCGCGACGACGTCCCGTTCAACACGGTGCTGTCGGCGGACCTGATCTACGTGGCGCCCAACGGCGTGGTTTCCGCGCCGTACTCGCCGACCGACAACAACCACTATCTGCAGCTCCAGCAGCAGATGGTGGACCTGTCGAACCCGGCCAACCTGCACGGCGTGCCGCAGTCCACGCTGCCGGGCGCGCAGATCATGTCGACCGAGGCGGCGGGCGTGATCACGACCCGCGCCGGCGCCCAGGCCTACTTCTCGGCCGGCACCAACCGCCGCATGTGGCGCTTCACCGCGATCAACTTCCTGTGTCGCGACATGGAGCAGCTGAACGACATCACCCGGCCCGCGGACTACATCCGCCAGGACGTGACGCGCAGCCCGGGCGGTGACTCGCGCATCTTCCACAACACCTGCGTGGGCTGTCACTCGGGCATGGACGCGCTCGCGGGCGCGTTCGCCTACTACCAGTGGGACGACCAGGCCATGCGCATGGTGTTCACGCGCGGCCAGGTGCAGCCCAAGTTCCTGATCAACGCGACGAACTTCCCCGGCGGACACGTCACCACCGACGACACCTGGTGGAACCTGTGGCGCGTGGGGCCGAACTCGAACCTGGGCTGGCGCGGCCCGAACGCCATGGGTCACGGCGCGCAGACACTCGGCCAGGAGGTCGGCATGAGCCGCGCCTTCTCCGAGTGCCAGGTGCAGAAGGTCTTCACGCGCGTGTGTCAGCACGCGCCTCAGTCGGCCGCGGACTTCACGGCGGTCTCACAGATCGCCGACGTGTTCGAGGCCAACAACTACAGCATGAAGCGGGTCTTCGCGGAGACCGCCGCGTATTGCATGGGGAACTAAGCCGATGACCACGCGAAAAGCAGTCATTCTCACGGCGCTGGCCCTCGCCCTCGTGGCGGCGGGCTGCGGCGGTGGCGGCGGAAGCGGCGACGGCCGCTCGATCGGTGCGGCCCCGACCAACGCGAACGAAGGCGGCAGCGGCACCGGCGGCGCCGGCGTCGGCATCGGCGTGCCCGGCGGCGGCGGCGCCGCGGGCGAGGCCGCGTTCGAGGCCGGTGTCTACGTACTGACTCGCAAGTACTGCGTGCAGTGTCACGCGGGCTCGGGCCCGGGCTTCCCGCACATCGCCCACCCCGACCCGGAGACTGCGTTCCGCGCGGTGGTCGACAACCAGAAGGTGCAGCTGCTCAACCCGGGCCGTTCGCGCCTCGTGCGCCGGCTCGCGGACGACAAGCACTTCTGCTGGAGCAACTGCGACTCGAACGCGGCCGACATGCAGGCCGCGATCCAGGCCTGGGCCGACGCGGTGGTCAGCACGACCCCGCCCGACCCGAACGACCCGAACGCCGTGACTCCGCAGGGCGTGGTCACCAGCGAAGGCCGCACCTTCCTGAACGCCACGCGCATGGACAGCGGGCGCTTCCAGGGCGGCATGATCGCGCACTGGAAGTTCGAGGAAGGCACCGGGACGATCGCCTCGGACAGCGCGACGGTGGGCCCGACCATGAACCTGACCCTGTCGGGTGACTACGCCTGGCAGTCCGGCGGCGGCGTGGCGTTCACCAAGGGCGCCGCGATGGCCGATCCGAACGACGCGGTGAAGATCTACAACGAGATCGCCTCGGGCAGCGGCTCGCAGGAGTACTCGATCGAGGCCTGGGTGATTCCGGCGAACACCACGCAGGGCACGGTCGACGCGCCCGCGCGCATCCTGAGCTATGGCGGCGGCGGCGACAAGCACAACGTCATGCTGGGCCAGGCGATGTATCAGTACGTGGCGCGCAACCGCTCCAAGTCGATGAAGGTCGACGCGAACGGCATGCCGCAGTTCGCGACCAACCCCGACGACCAGGACCTGCAGGCCAACCTGCAGCACGCCGTGCTGACTTACGACCAGACGCACGGCCGGCGCATGTACGTGAACGGCGTCTTCACCGACGACGCCGACGCCACGGGCGCCGACCTGCTCGTCAACTGGAACCCGACTTACAACTTCTCGATCGGCAGCGAGACCAACGGCTCGCGCCGCTGGGCGGGCGTGGTCAAGTCCGTGGCGATCTTCAAGGCCGCGCTGACCGACGCGCAGATCATGCAGAACTACCTCGCGGGCGCGAGTCAGAAGTTCACGCTGCGCTTCGGCCTGGACACGGCGCTGGGCAACGGCTCCTGGATCCAGTTCCAGGTGAGTGAGTTCGACGCGTACAGCTACCTGTTCTGCGCGCCGCTGCTCAACGCCCAGGGCAAGAGCAATTTCTCGGTGCAGACCATCCGCATCGCAGTGAACGGCGTCGCGCCGGTCGCCAGCCAGAGCTTCCGCACCCTGAACATCCCGATCACGAGCGGCGGTCAGACGCAGCTTTCGAACCAGTGCCAGGTCGTGCCCAAGGACCTGGGCGCCGACCAGGACACGTTCTTCGTGTTCTTCGACACGCTGGGCTCGAACAGCCTGCCGATCGCGGACCTCGGTCCGAACCCGCCGCCGGCTCCGGGTCCGGCGACGCCCTTCCCGGGCATCGGCGTGCGCGACTTCGCCGAGATCAACGACACCATGTCGAAGCTCACCGGCGTGACTCAGTCGAACACGACCGTGCGCGGCACCTTCGGCGACGTGATCACGCAGCTGCCGGTCGGCAACGACCCGTTCAGCTTCGTGTCCGCGCAGCAGGTCGGCATCGCACGCCTGTCACTCGACTATTGCGACCAGATGGTCGAGACGCCGGCGCTGCGCAACGCGATGTTCCCCGGCTTCGACTTCACGGCGACCGCGGACGTGGCGTTCAACTCGCAGGCCAAGCGCGACCTGATCATCGACCCGCTGGTCGACAAGATGTTCGGCACGGGCCTGAACGATCAGCCGGCGCAGACCGACGTGCGGCCGGTGCTGAACACGCTGTTCGATCAGCTCACGGCTGGCTGCACGGCGGCGACCTGCCCGGCGGGCACGACGCGCAACGTCGTCAAAGGCGTGTGCTCGGCGGTGCTGTCCAGCGGCGCCATGCTGATCAACTGAGATTTCGATTCGAGACTCTGAGAGGACACTGGGATGAAGACTCGAAAACACCCCGATTCGCCGCTCTACCTGTGCGAACACCCGCGGCCGGTGACTCGCCGGCAGATGCTGGCGCAGGGCTTCCTGGGCGGCCTGGGCCTGGTCATGGCGCCGACCGTGCTCGGCATGTTCGGCGCGCGCTCGGCCAACGCGCAGACCTTCGTGTGCTCGGTGCGCGCGGGCGCGGGCCTGGTGCCGTTCATCGTGCTCGACCTGGCGGGCGGCGCGAACGTCGCAGGCTCCAACGTGCTGGTGGGCGGCCCCGGCGGGCAGCTCGACCTGCTCACCGCCTCGGGCTACTCGAAGCTCGGCCTGCCCTCGAGCATGACGCCGGGCAACGCGAACCAGGTGAACACCGAGTTCGGCCTGGCCTTCCACGCCGACAGCGCGTTCCTGCGCGGCATGCAGTCGAAGACCGCGACCACCACGCGCGCCAACGTGAACGGCACCATCTTCGTGGCCCGCTCCGACAACGACACGGGCAACAACCCGCACAACCCGATGTACGGCATCAACAAGGCGGGCGCGAACGGCGACCTGGTCGCGCTGGTCGGCACCGACCCGAGTGACTCGGGCGGAAACTCGGCCGCGCCCATGAGTCAGATCGACCCCACCGTGCGGCCGACCACGATCACGTCGGCCAAGGACGCGACGGGCCTGGTCGACACCGGCCAGCTCGTGTCACTGCTCAACCAGACGCAGGCGGGCCAGGTCGCCAAGGCGGCCGAGGACATCACGGCGCTCAAGCTCACCAAGATCGCCGAGGATCCGAACCTCGAGGAGCTCGTGCACTGCGGCTACGTGCAGACCACGGACCTGATCTCGAAATTCGGCAACCCCGACGTGGTGAATCCGAACCTCGACACCGACATCGTCGGCACCGGCACCTCGATCTTCACGGCGGCCGACATGAACCAGGGCCGCTTCCAGAAGACCGCGGCGGTGATGAAGCTCGTGGTCCAGGGCTACGCGGGCGCGGGCACGATCGAGAACGGCGGCTACGACTACCACGACGGCACGCGCGCCACCGGCGAGGACCGCGACTTCCAGGCGGGCCAGATGATGGGCGCCATGCTCGAGTACGCCGCGCGCAAGGCGACCCCGCTCATGCTCTACGTGATCACCGACGGGTCACTCGCCTCGAACGGCCAGATCGACAACTCGACCGGCGGCCGCGGCAAGGGTCAGTGGACGGGTGACAACTCGGACACGGCGGCGACCTTCATGCTGGTCTACAGCCCGACCGCCCGCCCGGCCATGACGACCGCGACCGCGCACCAGATCGGCTACATGCGACCGGACGCATCGGTCGAGACCGCCGCCACGCCGATCGCGAACAACGTCGAGCTCCTGGCGCAGGCCGCGGTGCTCAACTACCTGGCCATCCACAACCGCGTGGGTGACTTCGCGAGCGTGCTGCCGATGAACGGCCTGGGCTCGGGCGCCGCACTGGACGCGCTCGTCGCCTTCCAGCCCATCGTGTGAGCTACGTTCGCCTGCGGCTCACTGCGCGCGGCTGACAGATGATCGCGTGGGCACCCGACCCACGCTCCGGCGCTTGCGGGCCTCGCGGAGGGCGGGGCTTCGCTCGGCCTGACTGGGGCGTGGTAGCCGGCTGCGGCTGCGGCGGTACTCTCGCGGCATGCTGCGGTTCTGGCTGGCGTTCTGCCTCGCGCTCGCGCCGGCCGTGCTGCGCGCGCAGGAGCCTCCGCCCATCTCGGACGCGGGCGACGATCAGCTCCTGCTGAACTTCCGCGACGCGCAGCCCGGCGCGATCATCGAGTCGATCGCACGCGCGACTCACACGAGCTTCATCGTCGACCCCGGCATGCGCGGCAACCTGACGATCGCGCTCGAGGACAAGGTGAGCCGCGCCGAGGCGCTCGAGGTGCTGAACGCAGCCCTCTTGTCGATCGGCTACGCGCCGGTGCCGCGGCCCGGCGGGGGCTTCACGGTGCTGCCGATCGAGGCCGCGAAGGGCAGCGCGCCCTGGGCACACCGCTCGGTGTCGGAGCAGTCGGAGCGCATGCTCACCACCATGGTGCGTCTGACTTCGGCCAACGCGGCCGACCTGGCCAAGCTGCTGGCGCCGTCGGACCGCTCGAGCCTGGTCATCCCCTACCCGCCGACCAACAGCCTGATCATCGCGGCGGCGGAGGACCGCATCGCCTATCTGCTCGAGCTCATGCGCGCGCTCGACCAGTCCGCCGCGACGCGGATCCAGGTGATCCCGCTGCGCTGGGCCGACGCCGGCCAGGTGGCCACGCAGCTCGACACCGTGTTCGAGCCGGGCAAGAGCGGCAAGAACGACACGCGGCCCGAGGTGCCGTTCAAGGTGGTGGTCGACCCGCACACCAACTCGCTGATCGTCCAGTCACGTCCCGCGCGCCTGGCCGAGGTGCGGAAGTACGTCGAGCTGATCGACGTGCCCAAGCGCTCGAACAGCAAGGTGCACGTGGTGCGCGTGATGAACGCCGACGCCAGCCAGCTCGCGCAGCAGCTGTCGAGTATTTCGCTGGGTGAGCCGCCGCGCACGAGCGTGGCGGGCGCGAGCTCGGTCGCGCGCACGGCTTCGGTCAGCCAGCTGCCCGGCAAGACCTTCACGGTCACGGCGGACCCGGCGACGAATTCGCTCCTGATCTTCGCCGACGCGGGCACCTTCGCGCTGCTGTCCGAGGTGATCGCCGAGATCGACCGCATCCCCGCGCGCATCGCGATCGAGGCGCACGTGTGGGACGTGCAGACGACTCACGCGCTCGACCTCGGCTTCGACGCGCTCCTGCCGCTGCTCATCCCCGACAGCGTGAACGACGTGGTGGCGTTCGCGGCCTTCGGCAACCCCGCGCCGCTGATCCAGCAGGAAGTCACCAAGGCGGGCCCGTTCCTGGCCCGCTTCACGCGCAAGCCGCTGCTCCTGCCGGTGATCGGCCCCGACGGCACGCCGACCACGATCGTCGCGCCCGCCGGCGGCGCGCAGTTCACGGCCGCCCAGGGCGAGGTGCAGTTCAGCGCGCTGTCGAGCCCGTATCTGCTCGCCGCGAGCGGCGAGGAGCAGCACGTCTTCGCGGGCGAGAACGTGCCCATCCCGGTCACGAACGGCGCGGCGAACACCTCCGCGACGGGCAGCCAGACACCGCCGCCCAGCACCAGCACGACCACGCCCGGCGTGGTGTCGAGCGCCTTCCAGACCAATCTCAACATCACGCGCCAGGACCTGGGGATCGATCTGCGCGTGAAGCCGGTCTCGGTCTCCGACGACCTGGTGCTGGTCGAGGTCGCGGTCGAGGTCTCCGCGGTCGCCGCGACCGCGTCGACCTCCGGGGCGAACGACATCGGACCCACGGTGAACAAGATCCGCTTCGAAGCCACGCTGCGGCTCAGCGACGGCTCGGTCGTGCTGGTCGCCTCGGCGCCGCACGACGAGACCACGAACGACGCCGAGCTCGTGCCCTGGTTCGGGCACATCCCCGTGCTCGGCTGGCTGTTCAGGTCGACGAGTGACCGCGTGCAGCGCCGCCGGCTCGTGATCTCGCTGCAGGCCACGCAGCTGCACTCGCCGTCGGAAGAGCGCGCGGAGCAGATGGAGCGCACGCTGGCGTTCCAGCGCCGCAACCAGCGCATCCAGCCGCTGCGCTCACTCGTGACCGAGCCCTATGCGCTGCTGGTCGCCACGCGCGACAGCCGCGAGGCCGCGGAGAAGCTCCTGCCCGAGATCTCCGACCTGCCCGGCGACCCGCTGGTGGTCGAGTGGAACGAGTTCGGCGCGCAGCGCTACGACGTGTATCTCACGGGCTTCCGCGAGATCGCGTCACTCGGCTACGAAGCGGTGCGGCTGCGCGAGCGCGGCTTCACTCCGCGGCTCGAGATCGCCGGAGTCCCGCAGTAGCTCAGGCGGGCTGCGGCGCGGTGCGCGGCTGGCTGGCTTCCTGGCGCTCCTCGAAGGCGCGGTGCAGACCGACGACCTCGTCCAGGCAGCGCAGGAGGCGCCCGTAGATGCGCAGGCGCAGCGCCTCGAGCAGCGCGTAGCCCAGAAGCGCGCAGATCGTGGAGATCAGCGCGAGGCCCAGCGCCCCGAGCTCGAGCGGCGTGCCCTGGATGTGCTTCGAGACCATGAGCACGAGCATGCCGACCGCGTTGCCGGTGAGGCCCACGGGCGGCAGCAGGTTCGCGTACATGCCGATCGGGCGCGCGTAGTTCGACTCGTACTCGTGCACCACGTACTGCTTGGTGGCGTCGACCACGAAGTCGCTCGACACCTCGCGCGCCTCCTTCGAGCGCAGTGACTTGGTGAGCACGCGCAGCATGAGCAGCGCGAGCGAGTCACCCGGGTCCTTCGGGCCGTACTGCAGCACCTTCTCCAGCCCCGCGCGCGTGTAGTGGCGCGTGGCGCGGCGCGCGCGCAGGGCCAGCGCGAGGCCGCGCCAGAGCGGGACGCAGATCGCCATGAGCGAGAGCACGCTCATGAACGCGACCATGGTGACTTGACTCGAGGGTAGGGCCATCGCGATTTCCTCTGAAGTTCCGGTGCGGGTGAGGCGTGCGCTCTAGGTGCGTTCGCGCAAGAGCTTGAGCGCCTTGCCGAGCGGGCTCTCGGAGCCCAGCGGGTAGTGGACCAGCATGTCGTCGCGGCCCTTGTAGCGGCTCACGATCTCGTCGAGCGTCTTCTTGGCGCGGCTGCCGTCGTTCATGCGGATCAGCACGTCGGCCTTGGCCAGGCGCAGGTCGGCGTCGAGTCCCCAGAGCTCGGGGTGGCGGCTCTGCCACTCGCCGTCGAGCAGCGGGTCGAGGTGCATGTTCATGTAGGAGCCGATGAAGAACGCCAGCGCGTTGGTGGTCGTGCGGTCGCTGCGCTCCTGTGAGTCGCGCAGCGCGGTCTGGAAGTGCACGAGGTCCTTCCACATGCGCGTCATGTTCTCGCGCCG
>DATKAO010000037.1 GCA_035498015.1 Myxococcota bacterium | reverse complement strand
CGAGAGCGCGGCCGCGATGGCGTCGTGCTCCTCCGGCGACTTCCGAACCGTGAAAGCACCGAGACACTGCCAGAATTCCTCAATCCGGTCCACCACATAAGGGGCCTCGCCGCCGGAGAGGGCCAGGATGCACGGCGCGCCGGCAAAGAGCTCGGGGCTGGCGGCCGCAAAGCCGGTGCCGTGGCCGCCCGTCATGGGGTGGGCCCCAACCACCTGATCCGGGCGTGGCAGGTGGCGCCGGGCCAGCTCCGCCACCGGCGCCTTCACGCTCGCCAGATCGGTCAGGAGCGTCTCGGGCCTCAGGTGGGGCGCCAGAGCCTTCATCACCTCGGCCATGGCCTCGATCGGGACGGCCAGGACGAGGAGATCCGCCCACGCCGCGCACTCGGCGAGCGGCACGAGGGGGATCTCGCCGGCCGAGGCCAGGTGGCGGTCGACCCCGCGCACCTCCCCTGCGGCGCCCCGGGCGCGGGCCGCCAGCGCGACCGAGCCGCCCATCAGACCCAACCCGATGACGCCGAGGCGCCCGACGACGGGACGGCTCAAGACTTCCGCTCGGCCGCCATGCCCGCGAGGAAGCGCTCGTTCTCCTCGCGCGTTCCGACCGACACCCGCAGGTGGGTCTTGAGGCCAAAGCCGCCCAGCGGCCGCGTGATGACCCCTAGGCGCAAGAGCCGCTCCCCCAGCGCGTCGGCGCCGGGGCCAACCTCGACCAGGAGGAAGTTCGCGTCGGTCTGTGCGAACGCGAAGCCGAGCTTGCGCAGCCCCGCCTCGAGCTGCTCGATGCCCTCGTGGGTGAGCTTCGCAATGCGCGCCGTGTGGGCGCGGTCGGCGAGCGCGGCCACGGCCGCGACCTGCGCCAGGCTGTTCACGATGAACGGGTGCCGCGAGCGCTCGAGGTACGAGACGAGCTCGGGATCGCCGATCGCGTAGCCCACGCGCAGGCCCGCGAGCGCGTGCGACTTCGAGAAAGTGCGCAGCACGACCAGGGTCTTGCGCTCGCGCAGCGCGGCGAGTGAGTCGGGGAAGTCGGGCCGGCGCACGAACTCGACGTAGGCCTCGTCGGCCACCAGCACCACGCGCTCCGGGAGCTCGCGCACCAGCCGCGCGAACTCCGCCGCGCCGATCGAGGTGCCGGTGGGGTTGTTCGGGTTGGCCAGCAGGAGCAGGCGCGTGCGCGGAGTCACCGCAGCCAGCAGCGCCGACACGTCGGCGCGGTACTCGCGGTCGAGCGGCACCAGCACGGGCCGCGCGCCCGCGCCGCGAGCCAGGATCGGGTACAAGGCGAAGCTCGGCCACGGAAACAGTGCGTCGTCGCCCGGCGCGAGGAAACACTTGGCGAGCAGCTCGAGGATGCCGTCGGAGCCGCCCGCGAAGCAGAGCTGGTTGGCGGCGACGCCGAGCTCCGCCGCCAGCGCGTCGCGCAGCGCGAAGCAGGTGTCGTCCGGATAGCGGTTCAAGCTCTCGGCTGCGGCGAAGATCGCTTCGACCGCGCGCCGCGAGGGGCCGATCGGGCTCTCGTTCGACGCGAGCTTCACCGCCGAGCCGATGCCGAGCTCGCGCTCGAGCTCCTCGACGGGCTTGCCCGGCACGTAGGGCTCGAGGTCGCGGATGTGCGGATTCACCAGCTCGCGCAGCTTCATCGCGGTGCCTGTGCCTCCGGGTAGCTGCCCAGGACCTTCACGAAGTCACAGCGCGGGCGCAGCTGGTCGATCGCGGCCGCCACCTTGGCGTCGTCGATGTGACCTTCGAAATCGCAGAAGAACACGTACTCCCAGGCGCGCACGCGCGTCGGCCGTGACTCGATGCGGGTCAGGTTCACGCCGTGCTGATAGAACGGCTCGAGCGCCTTGTACAAGGCGCCCACCTGGTCGCGCTTGATCGAGAACAGAATCGACGTGATGTCGCGCGCGCTGCGCCGTGGCGGGCGGCGGGCGATCACGAGGAAGCGGGTGGTGTTGTCGACGCGGTCTTCGATTCCGGAGTGCACCACGCGCAGCCCGTAGAGCTCGGCCGCGATCGAGCTGGCGATCGCCGCGACCTCTTCGTTGCGCGCCGCGAGCTCCGCCGCGAGCGCGGTCGAGTGAGCGGTCTGCTGCGGCACGTTGGCCAGGTTCTGCTCGAGCCACGCCCGGCACTGCGCGAGCGCCTGCGGGTGCGAGTGCACGGCGCGGATCGCGCGCAGCTCGCCCGTCCTCGACAGCAGGTCGTGGTGGATCGGCACGTGGATCTCGGCCGCGATCGTGAGCGGTGAGTCGACGAACAGGTCGAGCGTGTGGGACACGACGCCTTCGCTCGAGTTCTCGACCGGCACCACGCCGAACTCGACCTGCCCCGACTCGACCTGCGCGAAGATGGCGTCGGTGGTCGCGGCCGGGCGCAGGTCGGCCATCTGGCCGAACTGCTGGATCGCGGCCTGGTGCGTGTAGGTGGCAGGCGGACCGAGATACGCCACCGACACGCCGCGCTGGCCGGCGATCGAGGCCGAGATGATCTCGCGGAACACCTTGCGGATGGCCGGCTTGGGGAACGGACCCTGCGCCTCACGCTCGAGCCGCTCGAAGATCTCGAGCTCGCGGCCCGGCACGAACGGCGTGGCGCCGCCCGAGGCCTTCACGCGGCCCACCTCGTTGGTGCGCGCGGTACGCTGGTTCAGGAGCTCGAGGATCTGCGAGTCGAGCGCGTCGATCTCGTCGCGCAGGCGCGCCAGTGTCTTCTCGAGCTCGTCCCCGGGTTTCAAAACGCGCGCGATGATACCGCGTTTTCCTTTGTGAAACGATGCCTTAGACTCGAAGCCCACGTGGCGGGCAGCGGCTCTCTCCTGGTCGGTCTCACCGGCGGCATCGGGTCGGGCAAATCGAAGGTCGCAGGACTCCTGGAGGAGCTCGGCGCCGCGGTCGACTGCTCCGACAAGATCGTGCGCGAGCTCCAGTCACCCGGCGGACCCGGCCTGCGCGCGATCGTGGACGCGTTCGGGGCCGAGTATCTCACCGTGGCGGGCGAGCTCGACCGGCCCAAGCTCGGCAAGCTCGTGTTCGAAGACGCGGCGGCGCGGCTGCGGCTCAACCTGTTGATCCACCCGCTCGTGACCGCCGAGCACCAGCGGCGCGCGGCCGAGCACCGCACGCGCGGCGTGGCGGTGATCGTGGCCGACATCCCCCTCCTGCTCGAAGGCAAGAAGGCAGGACGGGGCACGGGCGCGGTGCTGCCCTTCGATGTGATCGCGCTGGTCTACGCGCGCGAGGAGCAGCAGCTCGAGCGGGTCGTGGCGCGCGACGGGCTGGCGCCGCAGGACGCGCGGGCGCGCATCGCCTCGCAGCTGCCGATCGAAGAGAAGCGCACGCTCGCCGACGTGGTGATCGACAACTCGGGCGCCTGGCACGACACCGCCCGGCGCGTGCGCGAGCTCTACGAGGAGTGGGTCAAGCGCGCGCGCGCCTGACCGCGGCCGCGAGCTCCGCGACGAACTCGCGCGCCGCGCGCACCGCCGCCTCGCGCCCTCGGGCCGCGCCGATGCGAGACACGAGCGCGCTGCCCACGATCACGCCGTCGGCCAGGCGCGCGACCTGCGCGGCCTGCGCGGCGTCGGAGACCCCGAACCCGACACAGACCGGTGTCGGGGTGACGCGCCGGATCCGGCCGACCAGCTGCGCCAGGTCCGGCGGCAGCGACTGGCGCGAGCCGGTCACGCCGGTCACCGAGACGCAGTACACGAACCCGCGGCTCTGGTGCGCGATCCGCACCACGCGCGCCGGCGTGCTGGTGGGCGCGACCATGAGCACCCGGTGCACGCCCGCCTCGGCGCACGCGCGCGTGAGCAGCTCGGTCTCTTCGTACGGCGTATCGGCCACGATCAGCCCGTCGGCGCCCGCAACCGCGGCGTCCTTCGCCAGCCGCTCCTCGCCGTGGGCGAGCACGTTGTTGAGGTAGCCCATGAGCACGATCGGGACCTCGGTGACTCCGCGCACCCGGCCCACCAGCTCGAGGATCTGCGCGAGCGTGGTGTGGTGCACGAGCGATCGCTGCGAGGAGGCCTGGATCGTCGGCCCTTCGCCGATCGGATCCGAGTGCGGGATGCCGAGCTCCACCACGTCGGCACCCGCCGCCGCCAGCTCGGGCAGGAGCTCGGCCGTGGTGTCCAGGTCGGGGTCACCGGCAGTCACGAACACGATCAGCGCCGCGCGCTTCTCCGCCCTCGCTCGCTCGAACGCGCGGTCGATCCGGTTCATCGGTTCCCGGCGCCCTTCGCGAGCAGGAGCTTCGCCTCGGCCGCGTCCTTGTCGCCCCGCCCCGAGAGATTCGCGATCACGACCGAGCCGCGCGCGAGCCGGCCCGCGCGCTTGCGCAGCTCGGCGATCGCGTGCGCCGACTCGAACGCGGGGATGATGCCCTCGGTGCGCGCCAGCCACACGAACGCGTCGAGCGCCTCACGGTCTGTGACGGGGGCGTACTCGGCGCGCCCGCTGTCCTTGAAGTAGGAGTGCTCGGGCCCGACGCCCGGATAGTCGAGCCCGGCCGAGATCGAGTGCGCCTCGAAGATCTGTCCCTCGTCGTCCTGCAGCACGTAGGAGAAGCTGCCGTGCAGCGCACCCGGGCTGCCTTCGGAGAGCGACGCGCCCTGCTTGCCCGAGCCCGCGCCCTCGCCGCCCGCCTCGGCGCCCACCATACGCACTTCGGTGTCGGCGTAGAACGGCCCGAACAGGCCGAGCGCGTTGCTGCCGCCGCCCACGCACGCGATCAAGAGGTCGGGCAGCCGTCCCTCGGCCGCCAGCACCTGCGCCCGCGCCTCCTGGCCGATCACCGCCTGCAGGTCGCGCACGAGCATGGGATACGGATGCGGCCCGGCGGTCGAGCCGATCAGGTAGTAGGTGGTGCGCACGTTCGTGGCCCAGTCGCGCAGCGCCTCGTTCATGGCGTCCTTGAGCGTGCGGCTGCCGGACTTCACGGGGTGCACCTTCGCGCCCAAGAGCTCCATGCGGAACACGTTGAGTGACTGCCGGCGCGTGTCCTCTTCGCCCATGTAGACTTCGCAGTCGAGCCCGTAGCGCGCGCAGGCCGTCGCGGTCGCGACGCCGTGCTGGCCGGCGCCGGTCTCGGCGATCACGCGGCGCTTGCCCATGCGGCGCGCGATCAGCGCCTGGCCGATCGCGTTGTTGATCTTGTGCGAGCCCGTGTGCGCCAGGTCCTCGCGCTTGAGATACACGCGCACGCCGAGCTCCTCGCTGGCGCGCTCGGCGAAGTACAGCGGCGTCGGGCGGCCCGCGTAGGCGCCGCGCTCCAGCTCGAGCTCCTTCCAGAACGAGCCGTCCTCGCGCAGCACGTCCCACGCGGCGGCCAGCTCCTCGACCGCGGGCACGAGTGTCTCGGGCACGTAGCGCCCGCCGAAGCGGCCGAAGCGCCCCGCGGCGTCGGGTCGCGTGCGCGCGGGCACGGCGCCGCGCACGGCCGCGACGAACGCCGCCATCTTCGCGCGGTCTTTGCGGCCCGGCGCGGACTCGAGGCTCGACGACGCGTCGACGCCGTAGGGCAAGGCCGCGCGGATCGCCGCCGCCACATTGTCGGGGCCGAGCCCGCCGCCGATCCACACGCGCCGCCCGCGCCCGACCAGCGCGCGCGCCTGGCCGAAGTCCCAGGTCTTGCCGCTGCCTCCGCCCGAGGGATGGTCGAGCAAGAGCTCGAGCCCCGGGAAGCGCGCGGCCTCGCGCTCGAGTGACTCGCCGCCGGCCAGCATCTTCAGCACCGGGAACGGCAGCGCGGCCGCGTACTCGGGTGACTCGGCGCCGTGAAGCTGGACCACGTCGAGCGGGACCTGGTTCGCGATGCGCTCGACCTCGTCGCGCGGCTGGTCCTGGAACACGCCGACCCGGATCGCGCGGCCTGCCGCGGCGGCAGAGATCTCGCGCGCGGCCTCGAGCTCCACGCGCCGCGGTGACTTGGGCGCGAAGTTGATGCCGATCGCATCCGCGCCCGCCTCGAGCGCAGCCACCGCGTCGCCCGGGCTCGTGAGCCCGCAGATCTTGACCAGCGTCAAGGCTGACCTCGCAGCCGGCGCAGCGCCGCTCCCGGGTCGGGCTCGCGCATCAGCGCCTCGCCGATCAGGAAGGCCGACGCGCCCGCCGCCTCGAGCGAACGCAGCGTCTCGGCCGAGTCGAGCCCGCTCTCCGAGACCACCGTGCGGCCGGCGGCGAGCGGCAGGAGCGCGCGAGTGACTGCCACGTCGGTCTTGAAGTCGCGCAGGTCGCGGTTGTTGATGCCGATCAGCTCCGCGCCTACGGCCAGCGCGCGCTCGAGCTCGGGCTCGTCGTGCACCTCGACCAGCGCGTCGAGCCCCAGGTCGTGCGCGCAGGCGAGCAGCTCGCGCAGCTGCAGGTCGTCGAGCGCGGCGACGATCAGGAGCACGGCGTCGGCGCCCGCGGCGCGCGCCTCGAGCAGCTGCAGGGGGTCGATCGTGAAGTCCTTGCGCAGCACCGGCAGGCGGCAGGCGCCGCGCGCCTGGCGCAGGTCGTCGAGCTGGCCGCGGAAGAACTCGCGGTCGGTCAGGACCGAGAGCGCCGCCGCGCCCGCGCCCTCGTAAGCGCGCGCGATCTCGGCCGGGTCGGCGCCCGGCCGGATCTCGCCGCGCGACGGCGAGGCGCGCTTGAACTCGGCCACCACGCGCGGCCCGCGTCCCGAGCGCAGCGCCCGTGCGAAGCCGCGCGGCGCGTCGGCGTTCCCCGCCCGCTCGGCGAGCGCGTCTCTGGCCCCGCGCAGGGCGCGCACTTCGTCGCGCTTCTTGGCCAGGATCCGCTCGAGCACGCTCACGAGTCACTCCGCGAGAACGCCACCAGCTCGTCGAGCACGCGGCGCGCGCGCCCGCTCTCCAGGCTGCGCGCGGCGAGCTTCGCGCCGTCGGCGAGTGACTGGGCGCGCTCGGCCGCGCACAGCGCCGCCGCCGCGTTCAGGAGCACCACGTCGCGCCGCGGGCCGGGCTCGTTGGCCAGCACGGACTCGGCGATGCGCGCGTTCTCGGCGGCGTCGCCGCCCGCCAGCGCCCCCCGGTCGGCGCGCGGGAAGAGCTCGCCGGCGGCGATCTCGAAACGCTCGCGCCGCCCGCCCCCGCGCACCACGACCTGGGTGGACGCCGAGAGCGAGAGCTCGTCGAGCCCGTCCTCGGAGTGCACCACCCAGACACTCTCCGCGCCCAGCTCGGCGAGCGCGTCGGCCGTGGGCTCGAGCGCGGCCGGGTCGGCCACCCCGACCAGCTGCCGGCGCACGCGCATGGGGTTGGTGAGTGGCCCCAGCCGGTTGAAGATCGTGCGGAAGCCGAGCGCGGCGCGAATCGGCGCGACCCGCGCCATCGCCGGGTGACACGCGCGCGCGTACAGGAAGCCGAAGCCGAGCACGTGCACCGCGCGCGCCATGCGCGCGGGAGCCACGTCGATGCGCACGCCCAGCGCCTCGAGCAGCTCGGCCGAGCCGCAGCGGCTGGAGGCCGCGCGGTTGCCGTGCTTGGCCACCGGCACGCCCGCGCCCGCAACCACCAGGGCCGCGAGCGTGGAGATGTTGAAGGTCGCCGCACCGTCGCCGCCCGTGCCGCAGTTGTCGATCGCGCCTTCGGGCGCGGCGGGCAGCGGCAGCGCGAGCTCGCGCAGCGCGCTGGCCGCGCCCACGATCTCGTCGAGTGTCTCGCCGCGCGCGCGCAGCGCCGTGAGCAGCGCAGCGATCTCGATGTCGCTCGCGCGCTCCGAGACGATCTCGTGCACGAGCGCGCTGGCCTCGGCGCGCGAGAAGGTTCCGCCCTCGACGGCGCGGGCCAGCGCCGCGCGGAGCGTGGGTCGGGTGCCCGCGCCACCCTCGGGCGCGCTCATCAGGCCGCCCGCGCGCGCGTGCCGCGCGCGATGCGCAGGAAGTTCGCGAGCAGCGCCTTGCCCTGCACGGTCAGGATCGACTCCGGGTGGAACTGCACGCCAAACACCGGGAAGTCACGGTGCCGCATGCCCATGATCTCGCCGTCGTCGGTCTCGGCAGTCACCACGAGCGTCTCGGGCAAGCCCTCGCGCGCCACGGCCAGCGAGTGATAGCGCGTGGCTTCGAACGGGTTCGGCAGGCCCTCGAACACGTCGGTCGAGCGGTGCCGGATCAGCGAGGTCTTGCCGTGCATGAGCGTCTTGGCGTGCACCACCCGGCCGCCCAACGCCGCGCCGAGTGACTGGTGCCCGAGACACACGCCCAGGATCGGCAGCCGACCGGCATAGCGCAGGATGGTCTCTACGCTGATGCCCGCCTCGGCCGGTGTGCACGGGCCCGGAGAGATCACCACCGCTTCGGCGCCGCGCCGGCCGACCTCCTCCACCGGGATCGCGTCGTTGCGCACCACGTCGGACTCGGCGCCGAGCTCGCCGAGATACTGCACGAGGTTGTAGGTGAACGAGTCGTAGTTGTCGATCACGAGCAGCTTCATCGCTCCGCTCCCGCCAGCGCGATCGCCCGCAAGAGCGCCCCGGCCTTGTGCAGCGTCTCCTGGAACTCCTTGTCGGGATCCGAGTCCGCCACGATGCCGCCGCCCGCCTGCACGTACAGCTTCCCGTCCTTGGCGAGCAGCGTGCGCAGGGCGATGCAGGTGTCCATGTTGCCGTGATAGTCGAAGTAGCCCACGCAGCCCGCGTACAGACCGCGGCGCTCGGGCTCGACCTCTTCGATCACCTCCATGGCGCGCACCTTGGGCGCACCCGAGACCGTGCCGGCCGGGAACGTGGCGCGCAGCAGGTCGACGGCGTCCTTGTCGGGGCGGATCCTGCCGCGCACGTTCGACACGATGTGCATCACGTGCGAGTAGCGCTCGACGACCTCGAACTCGTCGACCACGACCGAGCCGATCTGCGCCACGCGGCCCACGTCGTTGCGCCCCAGGTCGACCAGCATCACGTGCTCGGCCAGCTCCTTGGGATCCGCCAGCAGCCGACGCTCGTTCTCCTTGTCCTCCTCGGGAGTGACTCCGCGCGGCGCGGTGCCGGCGAGCGGGCGCAGCTCGATCACGCCGTCGGTGAGCCGCACGTGGATCTCGGGCGAGGAGCCCAGCACCACGTGGCCGCCGCAGCGCATGAAGAACAAGTACGGCGAGGGGTTCAGGAGCCGCAGCTCGCGGTAGATCGCCAGCGGGTCGACCTCTTGATCGAGAGTGAAGCGCTGCGATGGCACGACCTGGAAGATGTCGCCGGCGTGGATGTACTCCTTGCAGCGCTTCACCATCTCGACGAAGCGCTCGCGAGTCACGTTGGAGCGCGGCGCGAGCTCCTGCGCGCGCGCGGGCGCGCGCGCAGGGCGTGGCGTGGCGGCTGCGAGCCGGGCCTCGACCTCGGCCAGCACGCGCGCGCCCCGCTGGTAGGCCGCGTCGGGTGACTCGCCGGGCGCGAGCTCCACGTCGTGGATGATGGTCAGCCGCTCGCGCAGGCGGTCGTGCACGAGCACCGTCTGGGGAAACACGAACCAGCAGTCCGGCAGGCCGAGCGTGTCGGGCTTGGTCTCCGGCAGGCGCTCGACGTAGCGCACCCAGTCATAGGAGACGTAGCCCACCGCTCCGCCGGCGAAGCGCGGCAGATCCGGCAACGCGGCCGGGCGCAGCTCGGCGAGCAGGCGCCGCAGGTGGTCGAGCGGATCCTCGCTGCGGTCTGCGGCCAGCCGATGACGGACCACGGAGTCACCGCGTTGGATCTCGACCTCGCCCGCGCGGGCGCGGAAGATCGCGCGCGCGCCCAGGCCGATGATGCTGTAGCGGCCCCAGTGCTCGCCGCCTTCGTTCGACTCGAACAGGAACGCGTGGCGTCCGTCGTCGACTTTCAGGAAGACCGCGAGCGCGGTGTCGAGGTCGGCTACGACCTCGCGGACGAGCGGTACGCCGCGCGAACCAAGAGCCAGTTTTCTGAAGCTCTCGAGGTCCGGCCGGACCATGGCGACACCGCCTTCATGGCGCGGGACTTTCTCACAGCGTCCGCGCCGCGTCAATTCCAGGTCCGATGGTCGCATGGGCACCCTACCCATGCTCCGGCCGAGTTTCAGTTGATTGCGCGGTCTTCGTTCCGGCGCCGCTCGAAGCCGTTGTGGCGGCCGTTGTCGCCCAGTCCGGTGAGGCGGAACTGGAAGCTGAAGCGCGTATCGTTCGTGCGCGAGACTTTCTCGAGCTGCATCAAGAGGTCCCAGCACTTGCAGGTCGACATCACGATCGTTCCGATGCGCCCGCCACTCGCGCCGTGGTTCTCGAGCGAGCTGAAGCCGTCGGCGAAGAACTCGAGCCAGCTCGTGGCCACCAGATAGCCGGCGATGTTGACCTGATTGATCTTTCCCGCCGAGGTGCGCGCTGCGTCGAACTCGTCGCCGCGTCCCAGGAAGCCTTCGAAGATCGTGCCCGGGTTGCGGTTGTAGCGGTAGCCGACCCGGATCGAGTCACCGCCGTCCCAGCGCCAGCCGACGTTCATGCGCAGGTCTTCGAGGTGTTTGTCCTGGGGGTTCCAGCCGCCGTCGAGCAGGATGCTGAGGTCGGTCGACGGGTTGAGCTCGGCGGAGGCGAACACGCGCGTGAACCCGCGCTGCTTCCAGTCGTAGCCGCTGCCGATGCGCAGGTCGCCGTACAGGCGCGATGACTCCGACTCGTTGCGGCCGGGCCCGTAGAGGCGGTTCGAGATCTGCAGCTGCAGCAGCTGCGCGTCGGGCACGCGGTCGCTCGGGTCTTCGGTCACGAGCCGGATGTCGCTGTCGATCAGCCGCGGCTCGAGACGCGCGGGCTCGGGAATGAACAGCGGCTTCGAGTCCTGGTCACTGGGCGCGAACACCGCCGCGTAGGCGATGCGCGGCTCGATCACGTGCGACAGCGGCAGCGTGCCGAGCGCGAAGCTGCGGCCGAACGGCGCGCGCAGGTCGAAGCGCCCGGTGAAGATCGTGCGCGAGGCGAAGTTCTCGCGGTCCGGGAAATAGAGTGTCTCGCGCATGCCGCCTTCGGTGAGCGCGTCCACGAAGCCGAACTGCAGGGGGATCGAGATCTTGGGGTAGAAGTCGAGCCTCTGACCCGCGTCGGCCAGCGGCTCGCCCTCTTCGAACTTGCCGTCGCCTTCGGTCGTGGTCGTGGCCTCGGGGTTGCCGAAGTCGTCACGGTTCGAGTCGGGCAGCGGGTGAGTCGTGGGGAACTGGCCGTTCGCGGTGGGCTCGCCGACGTCGGGCCGCGCGTCGGCGCCGAAATCGAAGAACTGCCCGTTCACCGGTGACTTGCCGAACTTGGTCGCCCCCCCGGCGAACTGCATGAAGTTGGTGAAGCGCGCCGCGAAGGAACCGAACAAGGGCAGCCCGAACACCTGTCGCTGCAGGGTGCCGCCCCGCAGGTCCGGCACGCGCTGCAGGAACGAGCCGTCGCGGTCCAGATCGTTCGGGCTCTGCAGGTCGTTGAACACCGACACCACCGCGTTGCCCCAGAGGCCGTTGCCCGCGGCGGTGAGCCAGCCCGCGGATTCGAGCATGCGCTGGTGTTGCATGTCGGTGCCGAGCAGCAGCGGGAAGTCGAACACGAAGTTGTTGTCGGAGATCACGTTGATGTCGGTGCCGAACTCGAGGCCGGGCTGGATCGGCTGCTGGTGGCGCAGCCAGTACGCCCAGCGGTTCGAGCTGAAGATCTCCGTGTCGCTCGTGGCGACCTCGCGGTCGCTGGGCAGGAAAGCGGCGCCCCCGTGGCCGATCCCGCGGTCTTCGAACACGTAGTCGGTGATCGTGGTGGTCATGAAGCCGCGGCGACTCACCCATTCCGGGGTGAGCATCACGTTCACGTTGTCGCGCACTGCCCAGAAGAACGGCATGAAGATCTCGGTGCCGTTGCGCCGGGTCTGCGCGAAGTCGGGCACCAGGAACCCGGTCTGCCGCTCGGTCTTCACCGGATACACGAGGTACGGTGCATAGAGCAGCGGCACGCCGAACGCTTTGAACCAGGCGTCCCGCGCGGTCGCGTAGCCGGGAATCTCGACGTCGGCGTCTTTCGCCTCGATCTCCCACGGGCGGTGTGTCTCGTCGGGCGGGCAGCGGCAGGTCGTGAAGTTCCCGCGCTCGATCTCGTACGTGTCGACGCCGGTGCGCGAGATGGTGTCACCGCGCACCTGCACGCCCGGCTCCGGGCTGTCCATCGAGGCGTTCACGGCCACCGACACGGTCGACTTCATGTCGACCGCCATGAACTGCGCGCGCACGGAGTTCTGGGAGTCCACGATCACCACGTCGCCCGACGCGACGCCGGTGCGCGTGGTGCCGTTGAACAGCACCCAGTCGGCGGTGAGGATGCGGCCGTCGGCTTGCACGATCTTCACGTCGCCCGTCGCCTCGTACAGGTCGCGCTCGCTGTCGTAAGTCACGACCTTCGCGGTCAGCGTGAACTGCACCGGCGGGAGCTGCGACTCGGGCGACGGCTCCGTGGGTGGAGGCGGCTTCGTCGGCTGGGGCTCACCCTCTTGTGCGCGCGCCGCCGCGGCGAGCACGAGGGCGCTCACGATGAGGAGCGCTCCGAGGCGACGCATCGAGCACTTCTACAATGCGCAAGATCGCGAGGCAAGGGACGCCGCAGCCCTCATGAGGCGGCCGCCCTGAGCGAGACCCGCAAGCGCCAGAGCATGGGTAGGGTGCCCATGCGATCACAGGTCAGCCGCGCGCAGTCTTCTCGAGCTAGCGGATCGTCACTGCGAGGCCGCAAGCGGCGCAGCCGCGCGCAGTGAGCCGCAGGCGAACGAAGTCAATCAGGCCGAGCGAAGGCCGCCCTGAGCGAGGCCGCAAGCGGCGGAGCATGGGTAGGGTGCCCATGCGATCACAGGTCTGGCGCGCGCAGTGAGCCGCAGGCGAACGAAGTCAGTCAGGCCGGCTTCTGAGCGACGGAGGCCAGCTCGTCCGGCTCGAGCACCGTGAGCTGGTCGTCGACCAGGCCCACGAGTCTGCGGTCGAGCAGCTCCTGGAGACACAGGTAGGCCTGGCGGATCGGCAGGTGCGAGGCGGCGGCGAGGTCCATGAGTCGCCCGCGCACCGGAGTCGGGACTTCGCCCGGGATGCGGCGCGCGAGGATCGCGCGCGCGAGCGCGCCGAGTGCGCGCGCGTCCTGTCGGACCGCCGTGCGCGGCGGCTCGGGCTCGGCGGGCAGCGCCTCGGCCGAAGCCTCCTCGCGCGCGGCGCCGACGCGCTCCGCCAGCGACTGGATCAGGCGGAACGAGAACTCGGCGTTCTCGCGCACCAGCACGTTCAGGAGTGACACGTCGAGCGCGAGCACGCTCGTGTCTCCTTCGGCCTCCGCGCGCACCGGCGAAGCGCGGCCCAGGATCGCGGTCGCTTCGCCGAACATGTCGCCGGGGCCGAGCAGATACGGCGCCTGACCCTCGACCATGTGGACGAGCACGTTCCCGCTGCGCACCACGTACAGCACGCGCTCGCGGGAGCCCCGCTCCACGATGGTTTGACCCTTCGTGAAGCGCTGCTCGATTTCCTCGGGTTTCATCCGTCCAGGCCTCGGCGCACGGAAGCTTGCCGAGCGGATCGACGCGCGCGCCTCGAGCCTTGAGCTATCGCTTCCGGTGGCGGGCGAGTACGGCGCGAAGCTGCTCGCGATCGTGGAAGCCGGACTCCAGGCGCTCGAGCACCTTGCCGTCGGGCGAGATCACGACATGGAACGGGAAAGCGTCGGCGCCGTACAGACCGGCCAGGTCGGAGTCACCCAGCGCCACCGGATAGGCCACGTCGCGCTCCTTCAGCCAGTCGGCGAGAGCCTGCTCGCTGAGGCTGTCGACCGAGATGGCGAGCACGGCCGTGTCCGTGCCCTGGAGCTCCTTGGAGAGCGCATTCAGCTCCGGCACCTCGGTCACGCAGGGCGGACACCAGGTGGCCCAGAAGTCGATCAGCACCGTCTTGCCGTGCAGCGAGCCGAGCGTGACGTTGCCGCCACCGACCAGGGCGAGGTCGAACTCCGGCGCGGGATCGTTCGCGGGCGGAGCCGCGCTGCGCCCACAGGCCAGCGTCGCCGCGAGAGCGGCCAGAGCAAAGACTCGCCTCACCGGAGCTGTCACTCACTCCCAGTTATCGGAAGACGCCGACTGCTGGTCGAGCGCGCGCTCCTTGCCCACGAAGAGCAACGGTTGGTTGAACGTGAGGTGTTCGGGCGTGACGACGTAGTCGCCGCGCACCGCCGGCATGATGATCTCGCGCGGCACGTCGAGGCGGCCGCCCGTGAGCAGGTACGCGAAGCCGCCGGTGACCGTGCCGAGCGTCGCGTACATGATCTTCACGGGGCCGTAGACGAGCGTTGCGAGCGCCGAGCCGACGCCCAGCCCGTAGTGCAACATGATGTTCCGCTCGGGCGCCTCGTCGGCGACCGCAGCGAGCGGCGCTCCCGCGACGCTCGCGAACACCAGGGACACTGCGAGCACACCGATTCCACGCCTGACCGAAGAAAGAACACGCGAAGAAGGAAGACGAGACACAGGTACCTCTAGAACCCCCCTTGGTTCACCTGAGGAAGTAAACTAAAACTTTCGCCTGGTGTCGAGGAGCAGCGTCACCGGTCCCTGATTGACGAGCTCCACTTCCATGTCTGCGCGGAAGCGCCCGGTGACCACGGTCACGCCGAGCGCGCGCGCGTGCGCCACGAGCAACTGCAGGAGTCTCTCCGCTTCCTCCGGCGGCGCGGCCTCGCCATAACTTGGCCGCCGTCCCTTGCGGCAGTCGCCCAACAGCGTGAACTGCGAGACCACCCCGAGCGCGCCGCCGGTGTCTGCCAGCGAGCGGTTCATGACGCCCTTCTCATCCTCGAAGACGCGCAGGTTCACGAGCTTCTCCGCGAGCGCGCGCGCGTCTTCCTCCGAGTCACCGCGCGCCACGCCCACCAGCACCAAGAGGCCCTCGGTCATGTCCGCCACGCGCTCCGTGCCCACGCGCACGTGCGCGCTGCGCACGCGCTGCGCCACGGCTCTCACGGGGCGTCCTGGTCGGCGAACCTTCCCCGGTAGACCGCGCTCCCCTCCGTCCGCTGCAGCACGATCTGGCAGATGCGCACGCCGGGGTGCAACGCGAGCGCGCGGCCCGAGACGTTGGACAGCTCGAGCACCTGGTGGTTCGACACCCCGGGCTGCACGAAGCCGGAGCTCACGTGCACGGTGAGCCCGAGCCGCGCGATGCGGCTGCGGCCCTCGATCCACGCGCACAGGTCGGGCGGCAGGAACAGTCTCTCGCGCGTGATGCCGTGCACCGTGTGGCCCGGCGCGAGCACGTAGGGCTTCTCGAACGCGATCACGCGCGTGAAGGCCTCGGGCGTGGTGTCGTCGGTGACGTCGATCGGTCCGTTGCTGGACTCGAGCGGCACGCGCAGCTCGTCGCCCAGGTGCAGGTCGATCGAGGCCGCGCCGACCTGATCGAGCGAGAACGGCTCGAGCCGCAGCCGACCGCTCTCGAGCTCGCGCAGGATGACGTCGCGGGTCAATACGCTCATGGTGTCTCCGCGCGGAGGCTCGCGGGTGCGGCGCGCTTGTCAACTCGGCGCCGCGCCCCGTAGCGTGTGCGCGTGCATTCGTACTTCGACACTCCGCGCCCGCAGCTTTTCGGCCACCGCGGCGCCAGCGGCGAGGCGCCCGAGAACACGCACGCGGCGTTCGAGCGCGCGCTCGCGCAGGGCGTTCCGTACCTGGAGATGGACTGCCACGCCACCGCCGACGGCGAGATCGTGATCCACCACGACGACACGCTCGAGCGCACGACCGACGCCGACGGGCCGATCCGCGAGCGGCGCTTCGCGGAGCTGGAGCGGATCGATGCCGGGCACCGCTTCACCCCCGACGGCGGGCGCACGTTCCCGTTCCGCGGCAGCGGCGTGCGCGTGCCGCGGCTGGTCGAGGTGCTCGCGGCGTATCCGAACGCGCGCGTGAATCTCGAGGTGAAGCAGGCGGAGCCGCCGATCGCCGAGGAGGTCGTGCGCCTGGTGCGGCGCGCGGGCGCGGAGCGCCGCGTGCTGCTCGCCGCCGAAGACGAGGCGATCCTGGCCAAGCTGCGCGCGCTCGACCCGGGCACCGCGCTCGGCTCGTCGCTCGCCGACGTGGTCGAGTTCGTGCAAGCCGGCGCGCAGGACAGGCTCGACTCCTTCGCGCCCCGCGGTCACGCGCTGCAGGTGCCGACCCACGCGCTGGGCCGGCCGCTCGTGACTCGCGAGTTCGTCGCGGCCGCGCACGCGCGCGGCCTGGTCGTGCACGTGTGGACGATCAACGAGAGCGACGAGATGCGCCGGCTGCTCGCGCTCGGCGTCGACGGGCTCATGTCCGACTTTCCGGCCCGGCTGGTCGCCGCGGCGCGCTGAGCCGCGCGCGCGCCCAGCGCGCGCTGTCCGCGACCGACGCGTCGGGTGAGTCGAGCCAGCGCTCGACCGCGGGCAGCAGCGCCGGGTCGCCCGCGTTTCCGGCCGCGACCAGCGCGTTGCGGCGCAGGCCCGCCGGACGCGTGCGCTCGAGCGCCGAGCCGGCCAGCCGTGACTCGAGCGCCGCGTCGTCGAGCGCCAGCAGCTCGGCGAGGTCGGGCGCGTGCCACTCCGGGCGCGGCTCGAACGGCGGCTCGTGCGCGAGCGGCCGCGCGCGGCGCTGGTTCCAGGGACACACCTCCTGGCACAAGTCACAGCCGAAGAGGTGCGTGCCGATGCCCGCGCGCAGCTCGGCCGGCGCCGCGCCGCGTTTCTCGATCGTGAGATACGAGATACACAGCCGCGCGTCGACCACGCCGGGCTCGGGGAACGCGCCGGTCGGGCAGACGTCGAGACAGGCGCGGCAGCTGCCGCAGTGGTCGGCCACCCGCGGGCCGGTCTCGAGCTCGAGGTCGGTGAGCAGCACGCCGAGAAACAGGTACGAGCCGAGCTCGGGGTCGATGAGACACGCGTTCTTGCCGATCCAGCCCAGGCCGGCACGCAGCGCGAGCAGCCGCTCGGGAATCGCGCCGGTGTCGACGTAGCTCAGGAACGAGGCGCCGGGGAACTCGGCCGCCAGCCCGTCGGCCCAGGCATCCAGGCGCCCGAGCACCACGTCGTGATAGTCGGCGCCCCACGCGTAGCGCGAGACCCAGCCCGTCGCGGGCCCGCGCGCCGCGCTCGAGTCGGGGCGGCCCGTGTCGTAGGGCACGGCGGCGATCAGCGCGCTGCGTGCGCCGGGCAAGAGGCGCGTCAGGTCCTCGCGGTCGGCCAGGCGCTTGGCGATGTAGTGCATCTCGCCGGCGTAGCCGCGCGCGAGCCAGTCGCGCAGGCGCGCGAGCTCGGGGAACGGCCCGAGCCGCACCGCGCCGCAGCGCGCGATGCCCGCGGCTCGCGCGAGCTCCGCGACACGCTTCAGTGTCTCCTCGGACGTCACTGGCCCGAAGGTAGCGATCCATGCCATCGTCGCGCGCATGCGCGGACGTGCGCTCGCCACGCGCGAGGACCTTCACGTGGTGCTCGTGTCGCCCGAGATCCCCTGGAACACGGGGAACGCCGGCCGCACGTGTCTCGCGGCGGGCGCCCAGCTGCACCTCGTGGAGCCGCTGGGCTTCTCGCTGGCCGCCCGGCCCGTGCGCCGCGCGGGGCTGGACTACTGGCCGCGCGTGGCGCCGCGCACCTGGCCCGACTGGGAGAGCTTCGAGAAGTCACTGCCCGAGCTGGGCGAGCCGCTGTTCTTCTCGGCCGACGCCGAGCGCACGCTCTGGGAGCTGCCGCTCGGGCCGCGCGCGGTGCTGGTGTTCGGGCGCGAGAGCACGGGCCTCCCGCGCGAGCTGCGCGAGCGCTGGCGGGACCGGCTCGTCGGCTTCCCGATGGCCGATCCCGCGCTGCGCTCGCTCAACCTCTCGACCACCGTTGCGTTGGCGGTCTACGAGGTGCTGAGGCGCCGCCAGGCTCAGTGATTCGCAGGGGCGGCTTCCGGGGTGGCCGACGTCGAGGGCTTGGGCGCCGCCGTCTTGGTGACGTGGGCGCTCTTGCTCGAAGTCTTCTTGGCCGACTTGGTCTTCGCGGTCGTGGGCATCGCTGCCTTGTGCGCGCTGGAAGTCGTGTGAGCCTTGGCGCTGGTGGCCTTGCTCTGGGTCATGGACTTGCCGTGCGCGGTCTTGTGCACCGGGGTCTGTGCGCCGTTTGCCGGAGTGGCCGGCTTGGTGACTTCGGGCGTGGGCGCTGCGGCGCTGTCCGCCGCACGAGCCGCGGGCGCCGCGATCGCGACGACCGCCGCCAGAGTGAGAGCCTTCCAATGGAACATGGGAACCTCCGCTTTGTTGCAAGCGACCGGACTATCGGCCGCTCGTTCGCACAGACGAACCGGCGCCGACACAACGCGTTGCGCAGGCGGAAATGAGCTGAGGAGGCGCGCGCTTGGGCGCCGGCCTGCTAACGGAAGAGGACGACCGCCTCGCCCGGCGTGGTCTTGTCGCCCTTGCCGTTCTCGGTCCAGATCTCGAGCTGGGCGAGCTTCTTCCCGCCCTCTTCCCACTTCCGCTTCACCACGCCTTTGCAGCGGATGGGCTGGTTGGGCATGTCCATGCCGCGGTACTGGCAGGAGAGCTTCTGGATGCGGCCGTTGTGTCCGAGCCAGTTCGAGACCAGCTCGCCGAGCGACGCGTACTTGAAGCGGCCGTGCACGATGATCGAGCCGATCTGCTTCGACTGCGGGAAGGCGTAGTCGTGGTGCAGCGGGTTGAAGTCGCCCGAGCCGGCGGCGTACTTCACGAGCTGGGTCACTCCCGGGCTCTTGTCGAGCGCTGGCAGCTCCTGGCCCTCGCGCACCGCGTCCCAAGTCACTGCCATGGCCGTCTCCTAGTAGAAGATCGCCTGCCCGCGCTGGCGGGCGACGAGCTTGCCGGTCTTCTGGTCGGTGTAGGTGGTCTCGTTGGTCACGAGCAGCATCTTGCCCAGTGACTTGCTCTCGCGCACGTCGAGCCCCGCGACCTTGCTCACCACGACCAGCGTGTCGCCGGCGCAGATCTGGTCGAAGTACTCGGTCTCGGTGCCGCCGTCCAGCAGGCCGGGCAGGCCGTGCTTGATCGCGGGCTGGCCCTCGGTCGGCCCGCTGAAGGTGTCGCTCGAGCGTCCGGGGATGAACACCGGCGTGCCGAGGTAGGTGGGCGGCGCGGGCAGGCTGCGGTAGCCGGCCTTGTGCGCCGCGTCGAGGTCGAAGTAGACGGGGTCGGTGTAGCCGACGCCGCGCGCGAAGGCGCGGACGCTGGTGGTGGTGACCTCGTGCAGCCACGGCGGCGACTCGCGGCCGATCTGGGCGCGCATCTCGGCGCTGATCTCGAATTCCTTGGCCATGTCTCGGACTCCCTGGTGCGCTTCGCGCGCGGGCAGTGTAAACCAAACGCCCCCATGAGTTCGAAGCGCAGCGGTCCCCTGCTCCGGCCCGACGAGGTGCTCGCGCGCTTCCGCGCGGGCCCGAAGGACGGCGTGTTCACCGACGGCGCCTGCGAGGGCAACCCCGGCCCCGGGGGGTGGGCCTACGTGTGGGTCGAGGGCGACCGGGTGCGCGCGGAGAAGCACGGCTCCGAGGCGGCCACCACCAACAACCGCATGGAGCTCACGGCGCTGATCGAGGCCTTCCGCGCGCTGCCGGCGGACGCGCGAGTCACCGTCCACTCGGACAGCGAGCTGTGCGTGAAGACCGTGAACGAATGGGCGGCGGGCTGGGAGCGGCGCGGCTGGCGGCGCAAGACCGGGCCGATCGCGAACCTCGAGCTGGTGCAGACACTCTGGGCGCTGGCGCAGTCACACCCGCACGTGTCACTCGTGTGGATCCGCGCGCACGACGGCTCGCGTTGGAACGAGTACGTCGACTCGCTCGCGAACTCGTTCCTGCGCGAGCGGAGCCCCGCGGGCTAGACCGGCAGGCGCCCGCCGCGCACGGTGGCGCCGGCGTCGCTGGCGAGCCAGTGGATCACCTCGGCGATCGCGGACGGCTGGGTCCAGGTCGAGAAGTCGGCGTTCGGCATGCCCGCGCGATTCGCCGGTGTGTCGATCGTGGTGGGCAGGAGCGTGTTCACGCGCACGCGCCGCTCCGCCACCTCTTTGTGCACCGTCTCGGCGAGGGACAGGATCGCGCCCTTCGACGCGGTGTACGCGCCGAGGCCCGCCGGCAGATCGAGCGCCGCGCGCGCCGCGATGTAGGTGACTGATCCGCGCCCGCGTTCGAGCATACCCGGCAGCACCGCGCGCGTGAGCGCGACCGCGGTGCGCACGTTCATGCGGTACATGCGGTCCCAGAGCTCGAGCTCCGTCTCGTGCACCGGCTTTCCGCCGCCGAAGCCGCCGACCGCGCTCACCAGCACCTCTGCGCCCGGCGCCGCGGCGGCGACGGCGCGCGCGCCCGCCTCGTCGGCGACGTCGGCCTCGACCAGAATCAGCCGCCGATCGCGGAGCGCGGCAGCTTCCTCGACCTCGATCGCCTCGAGCTCGCGCTTCATGATCCAAGGCGCGACCACGCGGTCGCCCGAGGCGAGAAAGCGCGCCACCACCGCGCGCCCGAGCGCGCCGGTTCCACCGCTCACGATCACGAACCGACCCGAATCAGCGCTGGCCATGAACGCAGGGTACGCGAAGCGCGTCCCATCGGTAGGATCCGGTGGAACCCTTTACGTCACCGGACATCTCTCCTATATCCAACTCAAGCCCACGGACCCTGTCCGAGCAGCGCGTTTCCCCCCGACCGCTGCCGGCTCCCCTTCCAAAAGACTGGAGACGCGATGAGTGCTGCCGCGGAGTCGCCACTGCGCCACGTCTCGCTCCGATCCGCGCCCACGCGCGACGTGAGCCTGCCCGAGAGCTCCGCTCCCGACGGAAAAGAACCGGGCTACTGCCTGGTCGAGGACGCCGGAACGGTCCGCCAGGTCCGTTTCCGCGGCGACCCGCGGCTCTGGGAGTGGCCTGGGGTGTACGAGCACCTGGTGCGGAACCTGCTCCGCGGCAACGCACCCGGTGCGCTGTGTCACTTGCTCGACCGCCAGCTCCGCGCGGCGCGCGTTCGACCTACGGACCTGCGTGTGATCGACCTGTTCGCGGGCAACGGCTGGATGGGCGAGGAGCTCGCCGCGCTGGGCGCCGAGGAGATCATCGGTGTGGATTCCACCGCAGCCGCTGCGGCCGCGGTCGAGCGGGATCATCCGGACGTGTATCGGGACTATCTGGTGCTCGACATGCGCCGTCTCTCCGAGAGCCAGCGCGACGACCTGATGGCCTACGACTTCAACTGTCTCACCTGCGTCGACGCGCTCGCCGCCGAAGAGCCCGCGCCGAACGCGTTCGCCGAAGCCTTCAACCTGCTCGCCCCGGACGGCTGGACCGCGTTCCACCTGAACGCCGAGACCGCCGAAGGCGGACGTGACTCACGCTTCGCCCGGCTCGTGCACCGCATGATCCAGAGCGGCGCGCTGAACATCGTTCACCAGCAGCGCTACCGGCACCGCTTCTCCACCCACGGCACCCCCCTCTTCCACGTGGCCGTGATCGCGCGCAAGGTCCGAGACTTCGAGCCCTGAGTAAGAGCTGCGTTGCGCGCTGCGCTCCGCGCAGAAGCCCTCCGTCGCTGCTTCGGGAGTACCCTGCAGACGCTCCTCCGGGCTTCCGCGCCGGCCGCGCGCGCGAATCTGATCTCTCCGATCCCCCCAAAAAACCAAGTCGCGTCGACGTTGGTTGCCTCTTCCACCATCCAGCCCGCGTTCGCAACACCATCGGGCGCGGGCCGCAGGGTCGACGAGGCAACCCGCGTCGACGCGATCTCATTTTTAGTGGTGGGGCGGATGGATGTGGTCCGCCGGCGCGGCCGGGGCAAAACCCGGAGGGAGCGTTGCGAGTCCTCGAGCACAGCGACCGAGGGTTTTAGCCCGGAGCGCCAGGCGCAAAGGTGCTCTTCGTTGACTTTTTGTCATCGATGACAGATATTCAGCGAAGTGACCGCAGCGGTCCCGATTCCCTCGAGGCGTGAACGGCAGAAGGCCGAGACTCGGGCGCGTCTGCTCGACGCTGCGCGCGCGCTGTTCGCCAGCATCGGGTACGACGCGACCCGGCCCCAGGACATCGCGCGCAAGGCCGACGTCGCGATCGGCACGTTCTACGTGCACTTCCCCGACAAGCGCGCAGCCTTTCTCGCCTTCACCGAGGCCGCGGCTCACGAGCTCATGGAGCGCGTGCGCGAGCGGGCGGCGGACGCGCGCGATTTCGAGTCACGGCTGCACGCATCGCTCGAGGCG